>CALXRQ010000056.1 GCA_944390895.1 uncultured Alphaproteobacteria bacterium | reverse complement strand
TGTTACGGATTTAAAACAGCATCTGATTGTAGTGCCTATGGTGGGCTTGACACATCTTCGGAAAGCTGCTCTTGCGGCGGAAAAACTTTCTATAAAAGCTGTAAGGAAAGCTGTACATACAGCTACCGTAAAGATCCAACCTGTGCCAGCGGCGTCAGAAAACGTGGTGGTTCGTGCCAAAGCACCGGATACTATATTCCCCAAGATTCAGATACATGTGTATCTAATGTTGACGGTTATACCTACTATAAATATTGCTGGTATTGTAATTCAGTTGGTACCCGATGTTACGGATTTAAAACAGCATCTGATTGTAGTGCCTATGGTGGGCTTGACACATCTTCGGAAAGCTGCTCTTGCGGTGGATCAACTTTCTATAAAAGCTGTAAAAATCTTTATGAATGTAACTATGAAGAAACATTTGCTTCCTGTAAAGCTAAAGGAAAAGGTTTTGTCTTCAAATGTGCCGATGAAGCCGGCAACCGATATGGTGAATGTTCATAATTTTCCAATAACACACCTCACACACGAAAACTCCGATATTAAAATATCGGAGTTTTTTTATTCATCTGCAAATGTTATTTTTTTATAGCAAAAATGGTCTTTCTCGGCTGAGCCGCCAGCAGACGCTGAATATAACGCCCCTGATACAGATTGATGCCGAGCGAATTTCCGACCTCCACCGCCTGCGGATCGTCCACGCGGCACAAAATCATTCTGGCCCGCTCCGCCTTGTTGACATAGTCGGTGAAATGCTTGTCCTCTTTAATGACATCCATAAAACTCGGATGCCAGATGATTTTAATCAAATCGCCGTCCAGATGTTCCCGGTCAATATATTGCAGTTTGTCAACCGTAATACCGTCAATACAGACCTTATAACCACGATACTGGGCAAAGGTTTTAGCCAGAATAAAGGCTTTTATGTCGCTGAAGATGTCCGCCAGCTGCAATTCCAGCACAATCGTCGAACGCTGCGCCGGATTAATGTTTTCATCAAACTCCAGAAAATCGTCCGAAAGAATGGTCGAAACATTGAGATTCAGGCTGAAATTGCTGGTCAGAGAACCGTCGTCGTGCCGGCTGACGCTGACCAGAACTCGCTTGTCCAGCGTCTCGGTCAAATACAGAAACAGCCACGGATTAGAGGTTAAGTCCACATCCGGCATCAGCATATCGCGCAAATCGGCAATGGAGACGAACACCTCGTCAAAAATCATCTGCGGCGGCGACTTGCCGATAACCGCACACACCGACTGCCGCCGGATTAAGCTTGAAAAATCCATCATCGACAGCGCTTTCTGCATTTTGGCCAGCATTGAGGGCGTCAGCTCCCGGCGCAGTTTTCTGGTGCCGGGAACAAAACTCGGCTTTGACGCCGGCGAAGTCTTGCCGGCCGGCTTGTCTTCTTCCATAACCTTGACCGTACTTTTGACCGCCTCGCGAAACTCCGTCGCCCCGCCGGCCAGAGGATACACCTTGGCAAAACCGACCTGCATCAAATCAACCGCGTTCTTTATCATCGGGTCATCATGAAAAATAAACTGAACTTTCACCAGACAGGCCAAAACCTCGTCATGCGCCCTGGCATTGAAAATCACGACCATATCGTCGTTCGGCAGCGCAAAAATTTCACCGCCGCTCTTCTTGACCACATTCTCAAAAGTCTCTATCAGAGACTGGCGTTGAGCGGAACGCAGACTTTGATTTTGCAGCCTGCTGGTTGTCAGAATCAAGGCCTGAAAAGCGTCGATGTCTTTTTCTATTTTGCGCAGATAGTCAAAGATAATCGTATCTTTTTTGGTTGTGCTTTTTTCGTTGTTTTTCGTAAAAACCGCCATCGGCCACCTAACCTAACAAATATTCCAAAACTTCTTTGTCCTTGCACTCGTCTCTGAACCACCCGGCCAGCCGGCGTTTGCGCTTCAGGCAGTCTGCCGCGCTGCATTCTTTGGCATGCGGACATTTGGAGCGGATGAGAGCCACTTCCAGCGTATCGATATACGGCCCCTGAAACGCGGTAATACCGTAACGCACGCCCCAGCGGATTGCTCGTTCGCTGTCGCATTTGGCCAGAATCACGTTTTCCCGTCCCAGAAATTCAATTGCCTTTTTCAAGTCTTCGTTGTCGATATCGTCTTCCAGCAACGGTTCCCAGAATATCTTAATCATATCCGGCTTGACGCGTTTAATGTTAAGCATTTTCAGCGCCGTCGGCGACACCGCGTCAATCAGCAGCTTATGCCCGCCATGGTGCAGAATGTCCTGCGCCTGAAAATAAAGCGGCAGATTGTTGAACACGTCCATCAGCTGCACCTCGACGATAATTTTCTGCCCGGGTTTGACGAAGTTGCGTCCGAACTCGACAAACTCTTTGGAAAAGACTGAGGACAGATTCAGATTCAGACTGATTTCCTTGGGCCAGTTTTTAATGTCGGAACCGAAAAACGCTTCCATGGTTTTCTTATCCAGGGTCTGCGTCAAATATAAAAACAGCCAGCGGTTGGCCACCAGATCCAGATTGGCGTCGAACTGCAGACTCAAATCCTTGACCGCCACAAAAAATTCCTGAAAGATAACCTCAAACTGCCCCGCGCCCTTTATCCGCAAAACGCTCTGGCGTTTGACGATTTCGGCAATGTCAATATCGTCCAGCGCC
>CALXRQ010000055.1 GCA_944390895.1 uncultured Alphaproteobacteria bacterium | reverse complement strand
TCCGTTTGGAGCTGTAAGGAAAAGGCACCCAAAGGTGCCTTTTCTATAGAACCCCCAGTTTACTGGGGGATATCTATGCACAATATGGGATTATTGCAGCGGCGGAATGTTAAATTGAGCAATTTCGCCGGGCTTGATTTTGGTGTTGGAATAACGCATATTTCCCGTCTCAATCACAAAACGCTGCCGTCCCGTCAATTGTGAAGCCAGATCATAAAAGTCGCTGGCGCTCAGTTCCTGACGCTGGGGATTCATAATGTAAAGAACACAACCCTGCGTTTTTTCTGCCACGCCGCATCTGGCTCGTCCTCTCGGCACCTCGGCGTTAACCACCACGCCCTGCAGGCCGTCGCGGACGATTTTTTGTTCGCTGAACATCAGTTTGGCGGCAATCATGCCGATAAGAAACGCACCGACGCCGATAGCAATGGCTATTTTTTTTGCAATCATGTCGGAACCGAACATTCCGGCACTTTGCGGCTGTTCGTTGATCAGGTCTTCTTCTTCAATAAAACGCACCTGCTGCTGTGGTGCGCGCTGCGGCTGACTGTAGCTGCCGCCGTCGTTAAAATAGTCTTCCCGGCTTGATACGGCAGGCAGGTTGGCATCTTCATTAATAAAAGAATCCAGATTAAACGCATCTATTTCCTGCGGGTTCGGATTTTGCGGCTGTCCCTGCGGACGCGGAGATACCGGCATGCCCTGTCCTTGGGGAACAAGGCGCTTGACCGGACGTTTAACCTTTTTCAGCCGCCGGTTCGGCTCGCCGCTCATATTCGGATTTTGCGTGTTAATATCGTTCATTTTCTTTTTCCTTACCAGATGTTATATCTTATTTTGTAAGTGTTTTGACGTTTTCAAGGTTCTGATTATTCTTGGCACCATAAAGACAATCGTTTGCGAATCTTTGCCCTTGGCACCGAAAATTTCATTGGGAATACCGATGATCAGGAAATTTTCTCCCAATTGGCTGCGAATGTTGAACTGTGTTATCTCGCCGTTGGTCGATTCCAAAGTCACGTTAGAAAAGATTTTGTTGTTTTGTTCAATTGAAGCCTTGGCCAAAATGGAAAGGTTGGCGTCAATGCTGTTTCTTTGGCCGCATTTGCCGACGTCAAACCGGGCATACCACAGGTTAGGCACCACAAATTTGCCCTGAGCAACCGGCTCAACTTTGCCCTGCATGCTCAAAAAAGCGTTCAGACTTGCGATGTTCAACTCGTCAGAGGTAGTCAAAACCCGACCGAGGACGCCGGTCTTGGCGGTTTTGATGGTTCCATAGTCAAACGTGCTGAGCAGATTTTGCCATTGAATGTCTTTCTGCGCGCCATACGGATAAACTTTCATGACATAAACGTCAAACGCAATCAGCAGCGGATTTTCCTCAAAATAACCGATCAGACTGAGAATTTTGTTTCTGAGTTCAAAATCCGCATCAAACGTAATGGAATAATCATCCCAGTCCGAAGTTATGTCCGTAATGCCCGAACCTCTGAGCACGTCCAGCAACGCCAGCAAAATAGGCCGCGATTTCGGGACATACAGGCTGAAGTTGGCCTTGCGGCTGATACGCAGGGTTTTGTTGTGCGCGTCGTATGAATAATATATCTCGGCAGCATCGGCAATCATCTGAATGACTTCGGACAACTCGCCGCGCAGGTTCTCGGCAGAAATGCTGGCATAGGGTGCGTCTTTGGCAATCAGCTTAATGCCGGCTTCTTTGGTCAGTTTGCGCAGGGCTTTTTCTGCCGGCATGGTTTCAAACGAAAACCCGGTCACTTCAAAACGCGGCAACATATCATTGCTTCCGTTCTTGACCAAATTAAAGGCCTTGATGTTATACGGAATGGTTGTAATCATCTGCTGCGTCTGCCAGTTTACCGAACAGCGCAGCGGCGTTTCCAGATCAAAGGAACTGGCGCCTTTAGGCGTACGGATAATGTTCGGATCCTGCGGAATAACAATTTTTGCTTCAATGCCGGATTTTTTAAAGTCAATAACCTGCTGCGGTTTGGCCGGCTCATTCTGGCAGCCGCCGATAAGCAGGCTGCAGACGGCAAAAAGGCAGAATTTTGTCAGTCGGTTGGCTCTCATTCTTCTGTCACCTTGTTGGGCACGGCCTGAGCCGCCGGAGCTGCGGCCGGTTTAACTATTTTTACGATCTTTTTGATAATTCTGGTCTGTCCCGGAATCGGTGCCGCCTGCGGCATTGACGGATTTTGAGGTGCGGCCTGCGGCTGCGTTTGAGACTGAACCTGCGGCTGTGGCGCCGGACCGGTCGCGTTGGCTTGCGGCTGAGGACGGGAAGCATTGGTCTGTTGTTGCCTTGCCGCCTGTGTCTGGGCCAGAGAACTGTCCGGATCCGCTTCCAGATTTTGTTTGTTCATGAGCTTTTCAATCACTTCGTCCATGCTCATGCCTGCGCCGACGGTCGGATCTTCCGATTTGTCGACCATGCCGAGCGCTTCTTTCATCTGTTCCAGTTCCTGATTGGTGTCTTGTTTAATCATTTCCGGCGTGGAATTGTTGCGCAGTTCCTGTTTATATTCGCCGAGGTTTTTTTTGAACGCGTTCATTCCGCCCTGAATCTTTTTTTCCACCAGCGGATAAAGCTCCTTGTGAGCCAGAATAAAGTCTCCGGTTTCGCTGATTTCTTCCAAAACGTCGAGAATGTAACCATAAAAAGGATATTCCTCCATGGCAATATTGTTTTGGCGGATGCATCTTGCTGCAATCCGCGAAATCGTCCGGTCCAGATAGTCTTTCAGCAAAATATAATTATCCAGATACCAGAGGGTTTCCTTAGATACCTGACCAGTGTTTCCCGGCGTTTGTTGTTCGTCCATTGTCAGCTCCTTAACCATGCTTCTAATTTAGTGTAGCCGAACCTCTTTGTAAATTATTATTTTACGGTTTTAAATCACTATTTAACTTATAAGGTTCGTTTGACGTTTCGTCATCGGCCAGTTCGGGAATAACAATATCTTCGTCCGTTGTTCTGACGGCGGAGGGCTGCATTTTAGGGCCGGAATTGTCCGAAACGACGTCCTGCTGAAAATACAGGCTTCCGCTTTGCAGTGAATTCAGATTCAAGTCGGCATCATCGCTTGCTCCGGCGCCATAGGGATCGGAGACTTGTTGCGGTGCGGGTTCTTCCTGATAATGAAGGTGGCTGAGGTCAAAATCTTCGGAAAGTGCCGTTTCTTCACTCTCAAAAGAATTTTCTGCATCGGTGGCAAACTGCGGCAGAGTATTTTCGGCAGATGCCTCCGCGGATTGAAGCGAAGCCGTATTCAACGTATCACCGCCGGAAATGTCCGTTGTTCCGGCAGTCTCAACTTCTGAACTTCCGTCATCTTCGGCTTCCTCGTATTCCCACTCCCAGTCACCGTCGTTTTCGTCACCGCTTTGGACTTCAACCGGAGCAGCGGTTGTGTCAGCCGTGTCGTCGTCGACTTCTTCGTATTCCCACTCCCAGTCACCGTCGTTTTCGTCACCGCTTTGGGCTTCAACCGGAGCAGCGGTTGCGTCAGTCGTGTCATCTTCGACTTCCTCGTATTCCCACTCCCAGTCACCGTCGTTTTCGTCGCTGCCTTGGACTTCAACCGGAGCAGCGGTTGTGTCAGCCGTGTCGTCGTCGACTTCTTCGTATTCCCACTCCCAGTCACCGT
>CALXRQ010000054.1 GCA_944390895.1 uncultured Alphaproteobacteria bacterium | reverse complement strand
CGAAAACGCCCACACAAAGCCTGCTTTACCAAAATAATCTATCTAGCCGTACAAATCAACCTGGACAAAAAACTACAGTAAACAAATAAAATGGAGAACAAACCCGGGCTCGACCCTTCGGGAAGCCATAAAATTAAATCCCCGCTTTCACTGCGGGGATTTATTGTTAATTGGCGTACCCGGAGGAAGCGCTAAGTAAAATTAACCGCTGCTCCGGTTAATTTTGTCTGCAAGCTCTCCGTAACATCTTAATGAGTGAGGGAAATCCTTTGACCGAAACGAATTTAGATACCTGAGAACGAACCCGGGTTCGACCCTTCGGGAAGCCATAAAATTAAATCCCCGCTTTCACTGCGGGGATTTATTGTTAATTGGCGTACCCGGAGGGATTCGAACCCACGGCCTTTGGCGTCGGAGGCCAACGCTCTATCCAGCTGAGCTACGGGTACATCAAAACTTTATCCTTATTACACTACTTTATTTAACAATTCCAGCAAAATTTTGCAAAAACCACAAATAAAACCGTTTCAGCACAACTTTTCTCTTGACTATTGCCCGAATAATATGTATTAACAAGCAACAAGTTCATTTCATGGATAAATTTAAGGATAATTACAATGGCTAAAAAATGTGAAATTTCTGGCACAGGCGTTATGAGCGGTAACAATGTCAGCCACGCTAACAACAGAACCCGCCGTCGTTTTCTGCCTAATCTGCAGGTTGTTTCTCTCCTGAGCGAGAAACTGGGCAGAATCTTCAAGCTGAAAGTATGCTCCAAAACCCTGCGTTCTATTGAACACAACGGCGGTTTGGACGCTTACTTGGAATCCACTTCCAACACTAAACTCAGCAGTGAAGCTATCAAAATCAAAAAAACAATTGCAAAAGCAAAATAATCAATAAGAAATTGAGTTTAACCGACTTCAAACACCTTCTTAAAATTTTAAGAAGGTGTTTTTTTATCCCCGTTATCCCCGCTATCCACAGGCCTGAAAAAATTAATCGTCTAATCTCTTTGTCTTTTAAAAAAATTATGGTTATAACGTAGTCAAATTCAAATTTTCACCATCTTGAAAGACTGCCATGGATAACACGATCGATCCGTCCAAACTCCCGCAAAACATTGAAGCCGAACAGGCGCTTCTCGGTGCGATTCTTGCCAACAACAAAGCCTTCGAAAAAGTTTCGGAATTTCTGAAGCCGCAGCATTTTGCAGATTCGACCCATGCCAAAATCTTTGAAGTTATCTCCAAACTTATCACCCGCGGACACGTTGCCGACACCATCACCCTAAAAAACTACTTTGAACAGGAAGGCACCTTGAGCGAAGTCGGCGGCCACCAATATCTCATCAAACTGGCCGACAGCGCCACGCCGCTGACCAACGCCGAATATTATGCCCAGTTCATTTATGACAAATACCTGCGCCGCGAGCTGATTGCCACCGGTTTTGACATCGTAAACGACGCCTCTAAGGAAGATTTGGACTCCGATGCCATGGAACAAATCGAAACCGCCGAGAAAAAACTGTTTGAACTCGCCAACCAGGGCGAACACCAGGGCGGATTTGTCGATTTCGGAGAAGCGCTGACCCGCTCGCTGAGTAACATTGAAGAAGCTTATCAGAAAGAAGGAAAAATCTCCGGGCTGCCGACGGCGCTGGATGCTCTGGACAACAAAACCGGCGGCCTGAACAACTCTGACCTTATCATCATCGCCGCGCGTCCGGCCATGGGCAAAACCGCGCTGGCCACCAACATTGCCTATAACGTTGCCGATTATATGTATCACAACAAAAATATGAAGCCGGCCGATAAAGGCGTGGCCTTTTTTTCGCTGGAAATGTCCGCCGACCAGTTGGCCAGCCGCATCTTGGCCACCGTTACCCAGACCAACGCCCACAAAATGCGCACCGGCGAACTTGACAACGCCGAATTTACGCGCATCGCCGCCGCCGTCCGCGAACTGGAAAAAACCCCGCTTTACATTGACGACACCCCCGGCCTCAACATCAACCAGATTCGTACCCGCGCCCGCCGCCTTAAACGCAACAAAGGACTGGGACTGATCATCATCGACTATATCCAATTGATTATGGGCAGCGGAAGCAAGAAAAACGAGGGCAACCGCGTACAGGAACTCTCCGAAATCTCCCGCGGACTGAAAATTTTGGCTAAGGAGCTGAACCTGCCGGTCATCGCCCTGTCACAGCTCAACCGCGGCGTAGAACAAAGAGACGACAAACGGCCGCTGATGTCAGATCTGCGTGAATCCGGTTCTATCGAGCAGGATGCCGACAGCGTAATGTTTATTTTCCGCGAAAACTATTATCTGCAAAACGAAGAACCCAAGCAAAAAGCCGCCGAAACACCGGAGCACCTGCAAAAACGCATAGAAGAATGGGAAGCCAGAATCCGCGCCACCCAAAACCTCAGCGAAGTTATCATCGGCAAAAACCGCCATGGTTCGACCGGAACCGTGCAACTGTTCTGGAACGGCGAGTTCACTCAGTTCGGCAATCTGGCCAAAGAAGAATATCTGCCGGACCAGATCGGCGCCGAATGAAATTAAAGGCTTCCCGTCGGAAGCCTTTTTTTACTTAATGATGACGACGCCCGCAACCGCAGCTGCCGTCCCCGCAACAGTTTTCACCCCTGTCGCCGGCACATCCCCGCTGCCCGCCGCCGGCTTCGATCCGCACGCTGCCCCGTCCGTCTGTTCCTATGTGAATATGCAGAGAACCGGAAGAATAGCAAGTCTCGCTCCCAAATTCTTCTGGCGCACGGTTTTCGCCGGTAATCTCTTTGCGCATTTTTTCCAGATGTTCCCTTTTTGCCTCGCAGCAGGCGCAGCCGGAACTGGAAACCGGAGTCTGCAGCAACATTTTTGCCAGCCAGCCAAACATTTTAATTCTCCTTAAACAATATTTGGTATAATGTTAATTGCTAACCGTTAAAAAAAGGAAAATGCCGTGTCAAAAAAGTTTTGGGAACAAAAACCGCTTCACGAATTTAACGAAAAAGAGTGGGAAGCCGTCTGCTCCCGCTGCGGACGCTGTTGTCTGATAAAATTACAGGACGAAGACGATGACGAGGTTTACTACACGGACATCGTTTGTCGCTATTTTAATCAGGAAGACTGCAGCTGTACCCAATATCAGGACCGTTGCCGTCTGGTTCCCGAATGTCTGAAACTTAACCGGGACAACGTTGACAAAATCCGCTGGATGCCGCAGGCGTGCTCCTATCGGCAGCTTTTTGAAACCGGGACTCTGCCGCCGTGGCATCCGCTGAATACCGGCAAACCGCTGGAAGACCGCTATACCGTCAAAGGCCGCTGTATTTCCGAACTCTTGGTCAGTGAAGAAGACCTTGAAGATCATATCATTGAGGAAGAAGAAATATGACCTCAAAAAAACATTATGCCTTGCAGGAACCGTATGATCCCCAATCCCGATTCGAAGGTCTGGAACGTCTGGAACCGGAATTTTGGAAAAAGAAAAAACTTGAAGATATGAGCAAAGAGGAATGGGAACTGCTCTGCGACGGCTGCGGCAAATGCTGCCTGAACAAAATAGAAATCAAAGGCAAAATCAAATTCACCTGCACGCACTGCCGTTTTCTTGATACGCAGAGCTGCCTTTGCAAAATCTACGAACACCGTTTTGAGAAAGTTGACGACTGCCGTGACATTGACTTGGCCGCCATTCGCGAAAAACCGGCCTGGCTCCCTAAAACCTGTGCCTATTGGCTCTTAGACAACGGATATGACCTGCCGGACTGGCATCCTCTGAAAACCGGACATGCCGATTCGGTACACCGGGCCGCAATGTCCGTCCGCGGCCGCGGCACAATTTCAGAAACAGGTATCACCGATTATGAAAATTACGTTATTGACTGGCAAGACCTTTGATATCCGTCAGGCCTTGGGTCTGGATATCAAAGTCGTTAAATCGCCGACAGCCAAACGCCTGACCCTGCGGATTGACGCCAAAGAACGCGTCCCTGTATTGACTCTGCCGCCGCGTT
>CALXRQ010000053.1 GCA_944390895.1 uncultured Alphaproteobacteria bacterium | reverse complement strand
TTTATTCCATATTAATTAAAAATTCACCGAAAAACTCGTTAATCAGGGCTTCTCTGCCGTCATCGTCCCGCAGTGCCTTGGCCACAAAGGAACGCAGCCGGTTTTTGGGAATATGGATTCTGAAATCTTTCGGGGCGCATTCGTCTGCGCCGATAACGCCGTCAACCATCAGGTCTTCGTCAATCAGCGGCGAGAGAATAATTTCCACGTTGCAAAACTTGATAATCCCGCGCGGCGGCAGACGCAGTTCCGGCCGCGTAATCAGGTTAAGCTGCCCCTCAATGCCGGGGATGGAGTCCATTTGGTTGTAATTCAAAAAGCGGACTTTGTTATATTCGCCGCTGGTGCTTTCGGTGCGGCAGGTGAGATATATTTCGCGGGCAATGACGTTGCTGTTGTTGGCCGCTTGGACGGTAAAGCCGATTTTTATATATTTTTCGGGCGGGTTGTCAATGCTCTTGGGATAAAGCATATCTTCGTCAATGTTTTCGAGCGCTTCCAGATATTTGTTGGCAATAATCAGTTCAACGTTGGGCTGCGGGCGTCTGCCGAACATTCCGGCAATGACCGCGTAGGGAGCCGGCACGTTGTTTGAACCCGAGCGAATGTAAATGGCGCCGTTGGTCGTTGACATCAACGGAGCGATTTCGCATTTGGGAATATAAGTCGCGACAAAACCGTCGCCGTTTTCGTCAACGCTGATAATATGGTTGCGCACTTTATTGTGGCTGGGAATGGTGCATCCGGAGATGGCGTTTTCCAGCCAGCTCAAAAAACGGTGCACGTTTTTAACTTTGACTTTGGCTTTGGCCACGTCGCCGACTTCAATGTCTCTGGAACATTCCACGCCCCAGAGAATGACGCCGCCTTCGGAATTTCCGAAACCGGAAATGGCCTTGGACAGGTTTTTGCGGTCGTCGCGGTGCAGCGTGACAAAGTTTTTGCCGACTGAAACCGCCTGCTTGAAGTCCAGAAACAGCTCTTCGGTCTGCTGGTTAATGATAAATTCGTCAATCGCGTCTTCGCCGAAATATATCAGTTTCTGAAAAATGTCTTCTGCGCGGGACATGACCTTTCTCCTTAAAGCTTAAAGTCAACTTTTTCCTGCTCGACAATAGCATCGATAATCTTAATTTTATCATAACGGCGGCGCAATTGGTAGAGCAAATCTTCAATCAGATATTCAGGCGCGGAAGCGCCGGCGGTAATGCCGATTTTTTTTGCGTTTCCCAGAAGTTTCCAGTCCAGTTCGGATGCGTCATCTATCAGAAAAGCCTGCGGTACGCCGGCCTTGAGCGCCGTTTCTTTCAGTTGTTTGGAATTGGAAGAGTTTTTGGAGCCGATGACCAGAACGGCCTCAACCTTGCCGGCGATTTCTTTCACGGCTTTCTGGCGGTTGGTTGTGGCAAAACAGATGTCGTTTTTTTTCATGCTTTCGATGCTGGGATATTTCCGCTTCAGATATTCGGTAATTTCCAATGTGTCGTCCACCGACAAAGTGGTCTGGGTGACAAAGCCGACGCGCGCTTCCGTCGGAAGAACCAGCCGTTCGGCTTCGGCTTTGGAGTTGATGACATGTATTTTCTCAAGGTTTCGAGCCTGCCCGACCGTACCGATGATTTCCACGTGATTTGGCTTGCCGATGACGATGATTTCCCGCTCGTCCGCTTCCAGACGCTGTATGTGGCGGTGAACCTTTGCCACCAGGGGACAGGTGGCGTCAATGGTTTGCAGCCCCAGTGCCGTGGCTTCTTCTTCCGTTTTTTTTGACACGCCGTGTGCCGAAAACACCACCGGCCGTTTCTTGTCCTCAATTTCGGCAAAATCATTGATAAAAATCACGCCTTTCTGCTTAAGAGCATTGATAACGTGTTTATTGTGCACAATCTCATGCCGGACATAAATCGGGGCGCCGAAGCGAGCCAGCGTTTCCTCCACGATGGATATTGCCCGCCGGACACCGGCGCAAAATCCCCGGGGCTGCGCCAGATAAATTTCCGCCTCTCTTTTCCCGTTCATCGGCCGTTCCTAAAGCTTGATCTGTTTTTCCAGCTCGTCATAGGGCAGATAGTCTCCGATTGAGCCGAGCAGGGTGTAAGAAGGCTTGCTGGCAAAAATCTTAATCGCGGCGTTTTGAATGTCTTCAAGGCTGACTTTTTCCACTCTGGAAACCATTTCTTCCACCGGAATAACGCGGTCAAACAAAAGCATCTGCCGGGCCAGAACTTCCGCGGAGGAAGAAGAGCTTTCCAATCCCATCAGCATACTGGCCTTGAGCTGGGTCTTGGCGCGCTCAAGTTCCTTGGCGGAAACTTTTTCGTTGCAGACTTTGCGGATTTCTTCGGCCACCACCGGCATCAGCTCTTTCAACTCTTCTTTTCCGGTTCCGGCATAAATGCCGAACAGCCCGTTTTGCGTGTGAGAATTGGCAAAGCTGTAGACGGTGTATACCAGACCGCGTTTTTCTCTGATTTCCTGAAACAGACGCGATGACATTCCGCCGCCGAACAGGGTCGAAAAGATAATGCCCGGATAATAGTCTTCGGACTCATAGCGGAAACCCTGAAATCCCAAAACGATGTGCGCTTGTTCGATGTCGCGTTTTTCAATGAAAAAGCCGCCTTTGTAAACCTGAGGCTCTATCCGGAAGTCTGTTTTGCTTTTGTAGCCGGACCAGCGGCTTTCCGTCATTTTGACAAAGGTCTCGTGCTCAATGTTGCCGACGGCGCAGACAACAATGTTTTCGGCGGCATAATTGCTGGCAAGATATCCGCGCAACGTGTCGGCGGTAAAGCTCCTGACCTTCTCTGCCGGTCCGAGAATGGTTCTTCCGAGCGGCTGACCGGGAAAAGCCGTTTCCTGCAAATAGTCGAAAATAATGTCGTCCGGCGTGTCAATGGATTGTTTGATTTCCTGAACCACCACCTCGCGTTCTTTTTGCAGTTCCTCTTCGGGAAAGGTTGCGTCCTGTAAAATGTCGGAAATCATGTCCAGCGCCAGTTCGGTGTCGCCTTTCAGCATTTTGGCATAAAACGCCGTAAACTCGCGGGAGGTATAGGCGTTCATCTGTCCGCCGACGTCTTCTATCTCTTCCGAAATCTGCAGCGCGTTGCGGCGTGTCGTTCCCTTAAAGCAGGTATGCTCGAAAAAGTGCGAAATTCCGTTAACGTCTTCTTTTTCAAAAGCGGATCCGGTTTTAATCCACACGCCCAGCGAAACCGTTTCCAGATGCGGCCGCGTCGAAGTGAGGATTCGCAGGCCGTTTTTCAATATGCTCATTTGCCATTGCATTATTGTTTTTTATCCTATTTGTTTTTGCTTGTTATATTGCACAAGAATATTATATAGTATATCAAAATGTAAACAACATAACAGAGTTATTCTCAGAAAGAAAGGAATTTATTTATGAACGATCGCCCTTTATTTGCCGTTGTTTTGTCCGGCTGCGGCGTTTTTGACGGCAGTGAAATTCACGAAGCGGTTTTGACCATGCTGGCTTTAGACGAGGCCGGCTGCGATTATCGGTGCTTTGCCCCCAATACCTGGCAGGCCAGAACCATAGATCATTTTACCGGACATGCGGCAGCCATTGCCGGCGATGAGGACAACCGCAACGTTTTGGCTGAATCCGCGCGTATTGCCCGCGGTGAAATTAAAGACTTGAAAGAGTTCAGGGCCTCGGACTTTGACGGCATCGTCTTTCCGGGCGGATTTGGCGCCGCTCTGAATTTGAGCGATTTTGCGGTCAAAGGCGCGGAATGTGAAATAAATCACGAGGTCAGGCGTGCAATTGAGGAAAGCTATAAGGAGGGGATTGTAATCGGTGCCATGTGCATTGCGCCGACGGTCATTGCCCGCGTTTTGGGAAAAGAACACGTTAAGGTCACAATCGGCAATGATGCCAAAGTTGCCGCCGGCATCAGAAAAATGGGTGCGGAACATGAAAACCAGCCGGCGACCGGCGTCTGCGTCGATGAGGCGCATAAGGTCGTCACCACCCCGTGTTATATGCTGGCCGGCTCCATTAAGGACATTGCTGCCGGCACCCGCAATCTGGTCAGCGCCATGCTCGACCTGCTGTAATTTTTGTTGAATGTAAAATGTCATCCTGAACGAAGTGAAGCAACGAAGTGAGTGAGCAACGTAGTTGTCGAACTCCATCTCAGCAATATTAATAAGGCTGGGATGTTTCGCTGCGCTCAACATGACAGTTGTTTTGTGCAATCAAAAATCGTTTACAAAAGGTTAAAAAAGTGGTAATATGAAAGGAATT
>CALXRQ010000052.1 GCA_944390895.1 uncultured Alphaproteobacteria bacterium | reverse complement strand
TTGGAAAAAAGGGCAAAAATTAGACGTTTTGGCGGCGACAAAAAAGCCAAGAAAAAAGGCTTGGAAAATTGCTAAACCCAAGCAAATCCAAGCCTTTCCGACTGGTTGCGGGGGGAGGATTTGAACCTCCGACCTTCAGGTTATGAGCCTGACGAGCTACCGGGCTGCTCCACCCCGCGATAAATATTCTCATTTCTGAAAACAAGCGTATTGATACGCTTTTTTATAAGCCTTGTCAAGAAAAAATATCCGATTTTTTCGCCAAACGTACAATTTCATTAAGAAATAAGCTAAATTAATTAAAAAAACAACGAAATTGCCACTGCAAAAACAAAAACGGCAATTATCAGCCAGTGCCACCACTTCATCTCAATCCTCCCAGTTGCATCTCAGTTAAACAATATAAGAGCGGCAACCACCAAAACAAGCGCTATACCGAAAATAATTTTATGCTTTGTTTCAAATTCCATTTTTTTCTCCTTCAGTTTTCCCTGAAAGATATAAGATCGGAATTCCGCCGGACTAGTTATAAAAAAAGGCCGTTAAAACGGCCTTTGCATTACTTGATTGACGCATCAAACGGATTAAACCGCAGCAGCATCGTTTTCCACATATCATATTTGTCCAGATACCGATTGGCAAAAATGCTGTAAGGCGCACAGACATATACGGCACGGCGGGCACTGTCGGCAACCGAACGGAACGCACGGTCACTGTTATAGCGTGAAGTATCCAAAATCTTTGCCTCTCTGACTGAACCGTCCTTGTTCAAAAATACGCGGATTTCAATCACCATATCTTTAATGCCCATGGCTCCGGGATCCAGATTCCAACAAGCTCGTAAACGACCGGCGATTGCGTCGATTTCCGAAATTGAAAGCTCACTGAAATAAGAACCGCCGGTTCCGCCCTCAACCCCCATATTGTTAACCTTGGTGCCTTCCTTGATTGTCGCCTCGGCGGAAGTGTTTCCTGTTTCCTTGTCCAAAGCGTCAACCGATGCCAGAAGGCTTTTCAGCGGATTGGCCAACTGCGGTTTTTTCTTGTCTTCGGGCTTAGGCGCAGGCTTCTTGGGCTGAGGTTTCTTAGGCTGCGGCTGAATAACCGGCTGAGGTTTGGATTTCTTTTTCGGCGCAGCGGGTTTCTTGGGCTGCGGAGCAACCAGAAAGTCCTGTTTGGGCTCAACCGGTTTTTCCTTTGCCTCGACGGTTTCTTCCTCAGTTTTCTGCCGTTTGTCCGAAACCGGCGCCTTTTCGGCTTCTTCCTGAGTATATTTTTCTTCAATTTTGCGCTTCACCTTGCTGGCGGCAACATCTTCCTTGCCAAACTTGGCCTTGGGCGGCAGATTGGTCATTTCCGAAATTTTAACGTCTTTCAAATCGACCACAATCGGCACCTGTTCCAAAGTGACGCGGTTTGACCAAAACAACGGCAAATCCACAATCATCAGCAAAAACACGGCCACGTGCAAAATCAAAGACTTCTTTAAAGCCTTATCCATATTTTCATTTTTTACGAACTGCATTAGGCTTTGGTTCCGTCTTTAATCCCACTTTTTCAAAACCGGCTTCCTTCAAAATCGCCATCAAGCCGATAACCCGTCCGTATTCGGCGCCCGTATCGCCGGAAATCGTCACGCTGAGCTCACTGTTTTCATTGCGGATAGCTTTAAGCTTGGCAACAATCTTGTCAGCAGGAACCTCCGTTTCACCGATATAATAGTAACCTTCTTTGTCCACACTGATGTTAACCGAAGTTTCCTTTCCTTCCATAGCCTTGCCGCCGACTTTGGGCAGGTCCAGCGCAATGCCGGACGTCATCAGCGGAGCCGCGACCATAAACACCACCAGCAAAACCATCATCACGTCCATCAGATTGGTGATATTAATTTCAGCATTGCGGCGGCTGGAGCGCTGCAAGCGGCGGGGTTGTTGAACCAAAGGCATAGGCTATTCTCCTGCCATTTCGGCTTTAATTGCCGTATCGTCAATTTCACGAGACAAAATGCTTGAAAACTCAGCCATAAAATTCTCCAAACGCTTGGCATAACGGTCAATATCGGAAGAAATCTTGTTATAAGCCACCACCGCCGGAATAGCCGCAATCAGACCGAAAGCCGTCGTAAACAACGCCTCGGCAATACCCGGGGCCATGGCCGACAAAGAATTGCTTTGGGTAACGGCAATCGCGTTAAAACTGTTTATGATTCCCCAAACCGTGCCGAACAGGCCGACCAACGGCGCCACCGAACCGGTCGAAGCCAGAAAACCCATGCGGGTATCCAGTTCGTCAAGCTCCTTGTCCATGGAAACCATCATTGACTTTTCAATACGCTGCTGCAGCGATACGCCGCGCAGGCCGCGATCGGTTTTTGATTTCAGAATATTGGTGCGTTTCCACTCTTTCATCGCCGCGACAAACATCGCCGACATCGGATCGCTCGGACGATTGCCGATGGAATCATAGAGTCTGTCCAAAGAACCGCCGGACCAAAACTTTTCTTCAAAACTGCGCGAACGCAGCTTAACCTGACGGAGCGTACCCATTTTTTCAATAATAATCGCCCAGCACCAAACCGAGGCGGCAATCAGGCCGATCATCACGACTTTGGTTACCATATCCGAGGCCCAGACCAAGTCCCACATTGACATTTGAGCGGCCTGATTTGCAACATCCGTTAAAGTTTCCGTTTCCATTTTAAACATACCTTTTCAATAAAAAATTTTTTATGTCTGATTCTTGATGGCAAAATTAACACAAAATATTAAAGATTCAATTAATTAAATGCGCTTTCCAACACAGACAATAAAAAAACAATCCGAAGATTGTTTTTTTTGCCGTACGCTAAAGTAAAGTTCTATAAGCTCTGAACTTTTTGCACTATTTCTTCGGGAATGCGAACCGGGCGTTTTTTCGACAGACTGACATAAGCCAGCTTGATTTCAAGCTTGGCCAGCAGCTTTTCTCCGCAATAGATTTCCTGTTTCATCTCTGCACCGGCACCTTTCATTTCCGTCAACTCGCAGGTAATGCAGAGCAAATCGTCCAAAACGGCAGGCGCCTTATATTCGATATTCAGGCCGCGTACCATAAAACCACATTTGTCGCTGCTTTCCAACGCGTCCTGTTGATTGATGCCCAACGCACGGATAAACTCGGTTCTGGCCCTCTCGGCATATTTCAGATAATTGGCATAATACACCACGCCGCCGGCATCGGTATCTTCATAATAGACCCGGGCCGGGAAAGCAAAAACCTTGCCGAAAAACACCCCTTGCGGCGCTTTAACTTCATAACGCATCATTATCCTCGCTCTCTATAACACTCAACAAATCAAACTGCTCGGCCTGCGGACGAAACTTTTTTATCCGCGGCGCGCCCATATATTCGCAGCCCAAATCCGAAATTACGCGGCCGCGCGGTGTCCGCTGCAAAAAACCGAGTTTCAGCAAAAACGGTTCAATTACTTCTTCTATCGTATCCCTTTCTTCGGAAAGCGCCGCTGCCAGCGTATCCACGCCGACCGGCCCGCCGCCGTAATTCTGCAGAATACAGTTCAAATACCGGCGGTCGAAAGCATCCAGCCCGTAATTGTCTACATCCAGACGCCGCAGGGCATTGTCCGCTATCTTGTTGTCTATCTCGGCGGCTTTGCTCACCGCGCCGAAATCGCGCACACGGCGCAGCAAACGACCGGCGACGCGCGGTGTTCCGCGCGAACGTTTGGCAATTTCCAACGCCCCCACTTCCGACAATGGCATATTCAGAAGCTTTGCGCCGCGCAGCACAATCTGTTCCAGCTCCTCGGGAGAATAAAAATCCAGCCGCAGCGGAATACCGAAGCGTTCACGCAGCGGCGTCGACAGCATTCCCGAACGGGTCGTCGCCCCGATCAGGGTAAACGGCTGCAAATCAATCCGCACCGAACGCGCCGACGGCCCTTCGCCGATAATCAAATCCAGCTGAAAATCCTCCATTGCCGAATATAAAACTTCTTCAATTGCCGGATTCAGACGATGAATCTCATCAATAAACAAAACGTCGTTCTTTTCCAGATTGGTCAATATAGCGGCCAAATCACCGGATTTTGAAATCATCGGCGCCGACGTTGCCCGGAACCCGACCTTGAGTTCTTTGGCAACAATAGAAGCCAAAGTCGTTTTTCCCAGCCCCGGCGGACCGAAAAGCAGCACGTGATCCAACGCGTCACCGCGCTGTTTGGCCGCCTCTATAAACACTTTCAGATTCTCACAGACCTGACGCTGTCCCACAAAATCGTTCAGGCTCTGCGGACGCAGGCTGACCGGATTTCCGCTTTCCCGCTCGTCTTCTTCGGTCCGCTGAGGCGTAACCAGTCTGTCTTCGGCAATCATTTAGGT
>CALXRQ010000051.1 GCA_944390895.1 uncultured Alphaproteobacteria bacterium | reverse complement strand
TTGTTCCTCGGCGCGCGCCATAGACTTTGTCGAGCAGCACCGGGAGTGGATTAAAGAATGCCTGTCTAAAATTCCGGAACCCAAAACTTTTGAAGACGGCGAAAAAATTTCGATTCTCGGCCGCGAATACACCATCTGCCACACCCCCAATGCCAGACGCGGCGTTTATGCAGAAAACAACATCCTTTATGTTTCCGGAGCAAAAGAATTTCTGCATCGGCGCGTTTGCGACTACATCAAAAAAACCGCTCAGAAAGAATTTTTAAAAAAATCACGCCTTCTGGCGGCCAAAATCGGCTGCAAGGTAAAAAGCGTCACCATCAAAGACACCAAATCCCGTTGGGGCAGCTGCTCTTCTCTGGACAACATCAATTACAACTGGCGGATTGCTCTGGCACCGAATTTCGTAATCGACTACCTTATCGCCCACGAGGTCTCGCATCTCCGGCATCCGGATCATTCGCGCAGCTTCTGGCAATGCGTCAAAAACCTCCATCCCCGCTGCGGAGAAGGCCGCCTTTGGCTCAAAACCCGGGGCAAAGAACTTTACCTGTATGAATGAAACTGCTCTATTGATTTTTTTCGGATAACTCCCTATATTCAGTACAGGACAATCATAAACAGGAGTAATTTGAATATGGAAACTAAAACCAATACACAAACCAAAGTATATGTAGACGAAGGTTTGCGCCAATATATGCTGAGAGTGTACAACTATATGGCCGGCGGCCTGTGCATCACTGCGCTGACGGCATACATCGTTGCCAACACGCCTCTGCTGCGTCTTTTCTTTAACGTTTCTGCCACCGGCGCGGTCGGTATGAGCGCTTTCGGCTGGCTGCTTACTTTTGCCCCGCTGATTATGGTTTTTGCCTTCGGCTGGGTTTTAAACCGCGGTACGCTGGCTCAGGTACAGGGAATGTTCTGGGGCTTTTCTGCGTTGATGGGCGCTTCCCTGACCCCGATTTTGCTGGCCTACACCGGCGCCAGCATGACCCGCGTCTTTCTGATTACGGCTGCCATGTTCGGCGGAATGAGTCTCTATGGCTACACCACCAAAAAAGACCTCAGCGGGATGGGTTCTTTCCTGATTATGGGCGTTTGGGGACTGGTTATCGCCTCCATTGTTAACATCTTTCTGCAGAGCCCGGGGTTGAGCTATGCCGTATCGCTTATCGCCGTTGTGGCCTTTACCGGTCTGGCCGCTTATGACACGCAGACCATCCGCAGCTATTACTATGAGCAGGACAGCTCGGACGTTGCCGGACGCAAGGCCATCTACGGGGCTCTGAGCCTGTATCTGGACTTCATTAATATTTTCATAGCCCTCTTAAACCTCATGGGCGAAAAAAAATAGCCTTTTCCGGCTAAAGCACACGATAAGGACTTAAAAAGCTGATTTTTAAGTCCTTTTTTTATTGACTTTCCGTTCTTTTCTCTTTATAAGACAAGTGTCTTTTTTTATCAAAGACGCTGAATCCGAGAGGTTCCGTTTGTACAGGAACCTTTAAATAACTAAAAAAAACAACGGACTTCTTTTAGAAGCCCCTCAACCGGAGAAAACAAATGAAACGTACATATCAGCCGAGCAAATTGGTAAGAGCACGCCGTCACGGCTTTCGCGCTCGTATGGAAACCAAAGGCGGCCGCAAGGTTATCGCCGCACGTCGCGCCAAAGGACGTAAAAGACTTTCAGCTTAGTCTGGAGTCATTATGGTAGAAGTTCTTATCTTAAAAAAAAGAAAAGATTTCGTCAGAGTCGCCTCCCAAGGATTTAAAATGGTATCATCCGGCTTGATCCTGCAGGCGGCTCAAAGTTTATCTGCGCCTGAAAACAGTTGCCAGCTGGGCTACACCGCCACCAAGAAAATCGGCAAAGCCCACGTCCGCAATCGCACCAAACGCCGGCTCCGCGCCGCGGCCCGGGAACTTTTTCCCAAATACGGACGACCGGATACCGACTACGTTTTAATCGGACGTTTCAACACCGCGTCGTGTGACTTCGGCGAACTGCGCCAGAACATGGCCGTAGCCCTAAAACGCGTCAACAAAATGTTCTCGGCTCCCGGAGAGAAAACAGATGACAAAGATATTCCGGCTTCTGTTGATTCTCGCGGTTAGATTCTATCAAAAATTTCTCTCGCCGTTGTGTCCGGGCGTCTGCCGTTATACCCCGACCTGCTCCCAATATATGATTGAAGCCATCCAAACCCACGGCATTGTCAAAGGATTGTGGCTCGGCACCAAAAGAATACTGCGCTGCCATCCTTGGGGCGGAAGCGGTTACGATCCGGTTCCTCCGCCGACAAACAAAAGGCCTGATAAAACAAGATAAAAGCTTGCTTTACGGGTCAAATTACACTAAATATGTGTACAAGTGTTTTTTATTGCAGTACATCCGAATTAGATAAAAGGATTTTAAAAGAATGAAAGATGAAGTGAAAGCCCTCTACCTCGCCGTTCTGGTTTCTCTGGTGGCCATTTTCGTAACCAACTATTTTATGCCGAAGAAAGCGCCGGTTCTGCCGGAAGCCGCCGTCAATGAAGAAGTTGAACTTAAAGCGGAAACGCCCGCCGACGAAAAAACAATCGTCGTAGACGAGGCTGCGCTCGACGCCGAAACGGTCTTGAAACAGGATCGCCGCGTCAAAATCTCGACACCGGCTCTGACCGGCAGCATCCGAGTCAAAGGCGGACGCTTTGACGACCTTTATCTGGACAAATACAAGCAGACGCTGGCTGAAGACAGCTCCGACGTAGAGTTGTTTGCCCCCGCCAAAACCGACAATCCTTACTATGCCGAATTTGGCTGGATTGCCGCCTCACCGAACACCCGCGTGCCGGACAGCAGCACCGTCTGGACCGTCAAAGGCGCGGAACTGACGCCGCAGACGCCGCTGGTTATGGAATGGAACAACGGTCAGGGACTCAAATTTATCCGCAAAATTTCCGTAGACGACAACTATATGTTCAACATTGACCAGGCAGTAGAAAACAATTCCGGCGCCAAAGTCACCCTCTATCCTTACGGCTTGATCAAACGCGTTTACGACGTCAAAAACGCACAAAGCAGCGTCGTGCATGAAGGCATGATCGGCGTCGTCGATTCCAATCTTAAAGAAATCAAATACAAAAAACTCGAAGACAAAGAAAGCCAAAGCTTCAAAACCGACGGCGGCTGGGCCGGATTTTCCGACCGCTATTGGTTCTCAGCGCTGATTCTTGACAAGAATGTTGAAAACAAAGTCAAATTCAGCAACACCGGCAACGGCGGCTATCAGGTCGACTATGTCGGCGCGCCGGTCAGCATTGAAGCCGGTTCGCTCGGCAGCAGCAGCGGCAAAATGTTTGCCGGCGCTAAAGAAATCAAGCTGCTGGACCGCTATACCAAACAGTTTAACATTGACAAGTTTGACCTTGCCGTAGATTTCGGCTGGTACTATTTCCTGACCAAACCGTTTTTTTACATTCTGGACTTTCTTTACCATATCATCGGCAACATGGGCTGGGCCATTCTGCTGTTCGCGGCATTGCTCCGCCTTGCCATGTACCCCATTGCCGGAAAATCTTTCGAAAGTATGTCCAAAATGAAAAAGGTTCAACCCAAAATCAAGGAGCTTCAGGAAAGATACGGCGAAGACAAAATGAAGCTTCAGCAGGAAATGATGAATCTCTACCGCAAGGAGAAAATCAATCCGGCTGCCGGCTGTCTGCCGATGTTGATTCAGATTCCGGTCTTTTTCTCCCTGTACAAGGTTTTGAACATTTCCATAGAAATCCGCCATGCGCCCTTCATCGGCTGGATTAAAGATTTGTCCGCACCGGATCCGCTGACGCTTTCGACCATTTTTCATTTTCCGGTTCCGGGACTGCTTGATATCGGCGTCTGGCCGATTATCATGGGTCTGACCATGTTCATCCAGCAGAAACTGAACCCGGCTCCTGCAAACAAAGATCAGGCGCGTATGTTCATGATGCTGCCGATTATCTTCACCTTTATGCTTGGCCACTTTGCTTCCGGACTGGTAATTTACTGGAGCCTGAGCAACATCCTGTCTATCTTGCAGCAAAAAGCCATCATGAGAAAGAACGGGGTAAAATAATGGATTTTAAGACAGCTGAGTTCACCCCCGAACAAATCGACCGCGGACGCAGACTTTTTCAAAAGGCCTGCGCCTTTGTCCTGGGGGTGGCCAGACTGGAACAGCTGCCGCTGACCGAAATGCCGGAAATCGCTTTTGCCGGCCGTTCCAATGTCGGCAAATCCAGCATTATCAATGCGCTTACGCAGCAAAAAGGCCTGGCCAAGACCTCCAACACGCCGGGACGCACCCAGCAGTTGAACTATTTTAATCTTGATGACAAGCTTCATATCGTCGATCTGCCGGGCTATGGTTTTGCCCAAGCGCCCGAAGCTATGGTAAAACAATGGCAAAAACTGATTTTTGCCTATCTTCAGGGCCGCGTAAATCTGAAACGGGTCTTTATGCTTATCGATTCGCGACACGGCGTCAAAAAAGTCGATACGGAAATTATGGATATGCTGGACAAGGCTGCCGTCACTTATCAGATTGTCTTAACCAAGATTGATAAAATCAGCGCCAAGGCTTTGGAAAAAATCATTGCCGATACAAAAAAAACCATCGCCGAACATCCGGCCGCCTATGTTGACGTGCTGGCCACCAGCTCGGAAAAAAATTTGGGGCTTGATGAACTTCGCGCCGAAATCGCCTCTTTAGCGCAATAAAACGCTCGTTTTTTTAAGCAAATTTCTTGAAAAAATCCTTGCGCGCCCGGCGTCCCATACTCCACAAATTGCCGATACCGTTAACGGGTTGAACCTTATAAAGCGATTTGAAATTGAAATCCCGCCGCAGAAAAAGCGAGGTCGTTTTCGTATAGCTGTTCATCGGGCAAAAACCGTAAAAATCAACCTGAATCAAATCGGCTGACCGCAAATTTGCCACCGCTTTGACATATTCCTGAGATGTATTGATACGGTCGCTGTCGTCCAAAATAACCATTCCTCCGGGAGCCAGTTTTTCAACCGCGGCGGCCGCACATTGAAAACGCCTTTTGCCGTCCACGACAATCACGTCATAACAGTCATCGTCTTCAAAAATAGCCTGTTCATAAATTTCACCTTCGTCCCGCCAGCGAATATCCAGATTAGGTTCCTTAAAATTAGCGCTCCATTTGTCAAAATAAGCGGGATTGTCTTCAATGCTGACCACCCGTTCGGCGCGTCTGGCCCAAAACAGCGACGAATATCCGCAGCCGTACTCGAAAATCTTTTTGCCGGAATAATCAAACTGCGACAGATATTCTATGGCCGGATAAGTGTACCACGGCAGCGGATTGCCGTCTTTGTCTTCGCAGAGCTTGGCATCGATGCTGCGGGAGATGGCATATTCCTTATCCCAGATTTCAATAAATTTTTGAAACTTTTCGCTATACATTTTTATCTCTTAAACTAAATTGCTTTAGTTCCCTATCATACTTTTTATTCAAAGGGTGTAGGATGCGGGAAATAAAGTGATTTCTAGCGGCTG
>CALXRQ010000050.1 GCA_944390895.1 uncultured Alphaproteobacteria bacterium | reverse complement strand
TCTAGCGGCTGAGAAAATTTTAGCGTACATAGAAGTACGTGAATTTTCACAGACCGCGTAAAATTGCTTTAGTTCCCTATCATACTTTTTATTCAAAGGGTGTAGGATGCGGGAAATAAAGTGATTTCTAGCGGCTGAGAAAATTTTAGCGTACATAGAAGTACGTGAATTTTCACAGACCGCGTAAAATTGCTTTAGTTCCCCATCATACACCCTTTGAGAGTTTGGCCGCCGCGGAGGCAATCTGCATTATCGTATAGGAGGCAATTTCTTCAACCGGCATATTGGTCGTCTTGCAGTCTCGTTCGCATTTGTAAAGCAGTTCCATTACCGCAAAGATACGCTCTCGCGGCCAGATGGCAACTTGTTTTTTGAAACTGCTTTCCCGAAAGAAAATAATCCGGGGAATCAGTTTGAACATCGCCTTGTCGATTGTTTCGCCCTTTTCCGTCCAGGCTTTAACCGTCAGAATCTTATTAAAATGATAAGTAAGCGAACGAACGATTGAAATCGGTTCATTGCCTTCGTTAATCAGCTTCCGGAAAGCCCTCAGCGCCTTTTCGGCATAACCGCTGGCCGCAAAATAACAGACGTCATCTCCGCTAGAACTGGACTGATCGCTGATGCAGTTTTGAATATCTTCCGTAGAAATGTTTTTCTTGTTACCCATATAAGTCATCAGTTTTTCAATCTCGCCGAGATTGGTTTTGCGGTCGTTTGACAGTCTGGAACACAAAAGCTGCAACGCCTCGCCGTTAATGGTAAAGCCGTTTTCAATAAACATCGAACGCGCCGTATTGAAAATATCCTCGTCCCGGTCTTCGTAACAGGCAATCAATCCCATGTCCTCGCGTTCTTCGGCCAAAGAAACCAGCGACGATTTTTTGTTTAACGTCGTTGACGCCAAAACCAAAAGCGTGTCGGTTTTAGACGTATCCAACATAGACTTGACATTCTTGGTCAGATTATTGTCGGCATCTTTCACCACCACCGCGCGACGGCCGCCCATCAGCGACTGGCTGGAATATTCGGCAAACAGGCTGCCGACATCGGCATTGACGTCGCTGCCGTTGAAATAAACCACGCTGAACGGGTCATGCAAGTCTTTCGAAACCGTAGCGACCAGTTTTTTAACGTTCTCGTTAACCAAACCGTCGTTGGCGCCGTAAACCACAAAAGCCTTGACCGCCGGATCCGGCTTTTTGAAATACTTGTCCAGCTGCGCCTGTTTATAAATCACTGAACCGCCCCTTTTTTGAAATAAGCGTGAAAATAGGCGCCCAGACGCAGTGCAATGTCATTGGCCACAATCTTGGCCGCATTTTCCTCCGTCTTCTTTTTGGCGGTTGTTGTCGAATACGGATTGGCCAGAATATCATAGCTCACAAAGGCAATGCTTTCGCCCTTGACCACTTCCGTATCGCCCTCTACCAGACGGTAAGAAACCTCATATTTGACACGCTCGCGGGTCGCGGTAATGTCTTTTCGCAGCGCCTGCTGCATAATTTCCTTTTCTTTCAGATCAACATACAGCCGGTATTTCGGATTATGCGGCACGCCGAGCGGCGTCAACATATCCAGAAGATTGTTGCGTATCTGCTGCCCGAAACGATCCTGAATGGTCTGAACTTTAATTTGAGCCATCTCCGCCGTAATCGAAGTGTCAAATTCGCCGCCGAAATACCACAAATTATCGTGCTTTTTCTGCACATACAAAGGCTCAAATCCGCAAGCCGCAAGAAAACCGAACAAACAAACCGCAACAAATTTTTTCATCAGACTTATCCGCTTAAATTTAACAATTGAGCCGATTTTAACACAATCCGCCGCTAAGGCAACGATTTTTTATCAAAACCGAACGGTGTTTAAAACCGAAAATCCGCCGATTTAAGGCGGATTCTCAGGGTTTAGGCGGCATAATCTCCTACACAACGATATTACAAATCTTATTGGGCACAACGATAATCTTTTTGATTTCCTTGCCCTCGGTTTGCTTCTTGACGTTTTCCAGCGCCAAAGCGGCCTGCTCCACGTCAATACGCGGCGCATCTTTCGGCATTTCGATCGTGCCGCGCATTTTGCCGCACAACTGCACCGCTATCGTCACCACATTGTCTTGCGCCAGCTTGGGATCGCCCTTCGGCCAGCTCTCGGTCACCACCAGCGTCGTATTGCCCAGCCGCGCCCACATTTCTTCGCTCAAATGCGGCGTAAACGGACACAAGAGCTTAACCAAAGTTGAGTAAAGCTCTGCCGGAACCTTCTCCAGCCCGCTCATATAGTTGACATATTCCATCAGTGAAGAAACCGCCGTGTTGAAACGCATCTGGTCAATACGCTCCGTGACCTCCAAAATGCACTTGTGCATCGCCCGCAGATCTTTTTCCGACGGCGCAGTGTCAGACACCTTCTTAAACAGGTTATAGACCTTGCCGACAAAACGGTACACGCCCATCAGGCTCTCGTCGGACCACATCGCCACCTGGTCAAACGGCCCGATGAACATTTCATACAAACGGAAAGTGTCCGCGCCATAAGCGTCGACAATGTCATCGGGATTGATGACGTTGCCGCGCGACTTGGACATTTTCTCACCGTTTTCGGCCAGAATCATACCGTGTGAAGTGCGCTTGTTATAGGGTTCCTTGGTTGGAACATAACCGCAGTCATACAAAAACTTATGCCAGAAACGCGAATACAACAGATGCAGCGTCGTATGCTCCATACCGCCGTTATACCAGTCAACGTTCATCCAGTAGTCCAAAGCCTCTTTGGAAGCAAATTCCTTGCTGTTGTGCGGATCGCAGTAACGCAGGAAATACCAGGAAGAACCGGCCCAGTTCGGCATGGTGTCGGTTTCTCTGCGGGCATGCCCGCCGCATTTCGGACAAGTCGTATTCAGCCAGTCGCCGGCTTTGGACAACGGCGATTCGCCTTCATCGTTCGGGTGATAATCGGGAACTTCCGGCAGCGTCAACGGCAGTTCGGATTCGGGAATCGGTTGCCAACCGCACTTCTCGCAATAAACCATCGGGATCGGTTCGCCCCAATAACGCTGACGGGAAAAGACCCAGTCGCGCAGTTTATAATTGACCTTCGAACGGCCGAAACCGTTTTTAACCGCATAATCAATTGCGGCTCTCATACCGTCTTCCTTGTTCATGCCGTTTAGGAACGAAGAGTTAATATGCGGCCCGTCTTCTTCAAAAGCCTTTTCAAGAATATTGCCGCCGTCCAGAACCTGAATAATCGGCAGGTCAAAAGCCTTGGCAAAATCATAGTCGCGCTGGTCATGCGCCGGCACCGCCATAATCGCGCCGGTACCGTAACCGGTCAGGACATAATCGGAAATAAACACCGGAATCAATTCGCCGTTATACGGATTTTTGGCTTTAATGCCTTTGAGCTCCACGCCGGTTTTGCTGTCGTCCATCGTCCGCTGCAAATCAGACTTTTTGGCCGTGGCATCGACATATTCCTTAACGTCCTTGGCATTCTCAAACATATCTGCCAGTTCGGCGACATACTTGTGCTCCGGCGCCAAAACCATATAGGTCACGCCGAAAGCCGTGTCGGGACGGGTTGTAAACACTGTCAGTTTCTTGTCGCCCAAGACCTGTCCGTATTTGTCGGTCAGGCCAAAATCAAGTTCAGCGCCTTCAGACCGGCCGATCCAGTTAATCTGCTGCGACTTTACGCGGTCAATAAAATCAACGCTGTCCAAATCCTTGATCAGACGATCGGCATATTTGGTAATGGCAATCATCCACTGTTCTTTGTTCTTGCGGACGACCTGCGCGCCGCAGCGTTCGCAGCAGCCGTTGACGACTTCCTCGTTGGCCAGACCGACCTTGCAGCTCGGACACCAGTTGATTGCCATTTTGTCCTTATAGGCCAGGCCTTTCTCAAAAAATTTGATAAACATCCACTGCGTCCATTTGTAATATTCCGGATCGCAGGTGCTGATGCATCTGTCCCAGTCAAAACTGAACCCCAAAGACTTCAGTTGACGAGTAAAGTTCTTAATGTTCGCCTGAGTGGAAACGGCCGGATGCACGCCGGTCTTAATCGCATAGTTTTCCGCCGGCAGGCCGAACGCGTCAAAGCCCATCGGATACAAAACGTTGAAACCCTGCATTCTCTTCTTGCGCGAAATCACGTCCAACGCCGTATAGGAACGCGGATGCCCCACGTGCAGGCCGGCGCCCGACGGATACGGAAACTCGACCAGCGCATAAAACTTCTCTTTATTCTTGTCGATTTCGACCTTATAGGCTTTTTCCTTGTCCCAGATTTTCTGCCATTTGCTTTCTATCGACTTAAAGTTATACCGGTCTTCCAAGCGCCATTCTTTGGCCCATTCTTCAAAACTGTCTTTTCCATTGTATCTGTCACTCATCTTCTTTTCTTATCCTGCTAAAAATTAATCTGCTAAACTTTTTCGGTATAAAATTCTGGCCTGTTCCAAAATTTCAAGTTCAATCGCCTGACACATCTCCGGTTTAAGCGGTTCCTCGCGCCACCCTTTGCCTTCTTTGGTGCGGCTCAGCCCCGTAACGTCAATACCGTCGGCCCGCAGCGCCTTGGTTGTCACCCGCGCTTCCAGCTTGAACTTCTGGTCGGGATAGCCCTGCAACCCCGTCCAGGCCGTAATGATAAGACCGTCGCTCTCGCTGCTTTCTTCCAACGGCATAAAACCGAGTTTTTCCGTCGCCGCCTGCCACAAAAAGGCATTAACTTTCGAATTTTGCATTTCTTCCGTTTTCTGTTCGTCGCCGCCAAACGGATTAATCTTGGAAAAATATGAGCAGCCGCAGAGCAGAGCAGCGCTCATTAAAAGAACCGGAACCGTCTTTTTCATCATCAAATCCCTCATTTGTTTACAAACTAATTAAACCTATAATAAAAATCTGCAAAACACAATAGACTTAATCAAAAACTTCCACTACAATAGGCGCCGTCTAAAAGTTTTTTAACACTCGGAATTGCAAAATGAACGAACCGCGGCGGACAGCACTCGAAATACTGAAAAACATCATTGAAAAGAAACTCTTTTTCAGTGAAGCCAAAAACGCGGCAGGCATTTCTTCCGCCGAAGATTCGGCCTTTGTAAATATGCTGGTTCTCACCACGTTGCGCCATTTGGTTTTCATCAAAAAGGCCCTGAAAAAATTTGTAAAGAAGAAGCTGCCCGCCGATGTTGTCGCCGGAGAATTTGCGCTTTTTCTCGGCACCGCGGAAATCCTTTACCTGAACACACCGGACTACGCCGTCATCAACAGTTACGTCGATCTGGTCAAACGCGCCGACAACAAATACATCGCGGGTTTCGTCAATGCCGTGCTGCGCAATGTCTGCCGGCAGAAAGACGAATTGAAGGCCGCTGACGCCGGAGAGTTTTTTCCGGCCGGCTTTTTCAAGATTCTCAACCGTGATTACGGCAAAAAAACCGTACAGAAAATCCAAAAATCATCTGCAAAGGAACCCTGTCTTGACATAACCGCCAAATATCCCGACCAGGCTCTGGCCGCCCAACTCGGCGGCAAGCTTCTGCCGAACGGCAGCATCCGCCTGCCTGCCGCCGGTCGCGTCGATTCGCTTCCGGGTTATAACGAAGGATTATGGTGGGTACAGGACTTTTCCGCTTCTCTGGCCGCTAAGGCACTGACCGACATCAATGGCCGCAGAGTTCTCGACCTGTGCGCGGCTCCCGGCGGCAAAACAGCGCAATTGCTCAACGCCGGTGCCAAAGTCACGGCGCTTGACATCTCCGAAAAAAGGCTGCAAACCCTGCGCGAAAACCTCCGGCGCCTGTGCTTTGAAGCAGACATTATCTGCGCCGACGGCCTCGAATATCTGAAAAACTTCCGCGGCGAAAAATTTGACGCCGTTTTGCTTGACGCTCCCTGCTCGGCCACCGGAACGATT
>CALXRQ010000049.1 GCA_944390895.1 uncultured Alphaproteobacteria bacterium | reverse complement strand
AATTAGAACTAAAGCCTGGGTATATTATGTCACACGCCGCAAAGAAATTACCATCAGAATGACAATTTTCACAAAAACGTCATATAAAACACAAAATATTATGTATTTAACTGTTGCATGTTTGTCGAACTTTTGGCCTTTGACCTTTTTATTTAAAAGGCGAAAGAGGAGCAAGTCCATAAACTTCAACCCCTCTTTCTATAATTAAACTTGTGTGGACGTCTCTTGAATACAATATTCAACAGAAAGTCTCCAGTTTAACTATACAGTAAAAATAGCGGCCGGTTTGCATTTTTAAACCGAAACTTTAGTTTTGCTTCTGAAAAAACTTTACTTTACGGATGTTGGCGCATATTATCCGGAATGAAATTTTATTATGAATTTTTGAGCATTATTGTTTATTATTAAAACTAAAATATATGAATAAAGAAGAAGTATTGAAGAAACTGCGTCATAATCCGGAGCAAACGGTTCCGCGCAGTATGAAGCTGCTGAAGAAATGCATGGAAGCCTGGTGTCTTGATGACAATCCGCCTTTTTCTCCGCAGGAATTGTATCAAACCTGTGTAGATTTGGCCGCGCAAAACGGTAAAAATGCCTTTATGCGGGCGGTGATTTGTCTTTGTCGGGAACAGAAGCCATACGCGGATAAATTTGCGTTTCTGGCTGAAAAAGAACCGCAGGCGCCCTGGTGTCGGGAGTTATCCTGCCGCCTCAAAATTTGATGCTTTGTTTCTAAAGGCCGGTTATCCGGCCTTTTTTTATTGGACGCCGTTCTAATCCGCAGACAGGCGAAAAGGGACTTTATGAAATAAAATCCCTTTTCTGATTAGACTTCTATTCTTCATTATTAAAATCGTGAAGTTTTAATAATAAATCATCTCCGCCTAACTGATTTATATGTAATTTCTGGTTTTGTGATTTCATGCTGATCTTTGGTTCTATTTTGCTTCAAATATGGATTTTATAAATTTAATCTCGACTTTTAAGAGCTTTTTATTTATGGTAAATACAGTTGATACGAAAATTATGGAGAAACGCAGATGGATAAAAAGAAAAAAATAGTTGCTCTGATCGGAATGGTTATCGGTGCGGTTTTTTTGATTTTGGGTTTTAAGGGAATGTACGACAAAGCGGCATCCGAAGGCCTGACGATGGAAGAAGCTGCTGCCGCCGTTGAAGCCGAAACCGCCAATACGGTGTCTGCTGATCCTCTTGACAATATAAAATAGCAATATTTTTTGCTTTTCCGCTTTGAACTAAACGCTCTTAAAAGGTTTGGGATGAATTTTGTTGATGTTTTTTTGCTGGCGCTTGCCTTATCCGTAGACGCCGCTGTCGTTTCGTTTTCCTATGGGTTGATTACCAAAAAAAATCGTCTGCGGAATGCGTTTCTTTTAGCGTTGTTTACCGGTGCCGGCCAGTTTTTTATGCCGCTGGTCGGTTGGCTCGGCACCGAAAGCGTCAGCCGTTATATTGCGCATTATGATCATTGGATTTCGTTTCTGGTCTTTTTATACCTCGGCCTCAATATCATTAACCAGTCCCTGAAGGACGAAGATCATAAAAAGCCGCTGGAAAAATTGTCGGGAAAGACGTTGTTTTTTATCGGCATTGCCACCAGTATCGACGCCTGTGCCGCCGGTGTCACGCTTTATTTTATCAAAACGCCGATTCTCATTGCCGCCGCCGTTATCGGCAGTATAACTTTTATCAATTCTTTTGCCGGTTTCTTTTCCTGCTGTCTTTTGAAAAAAATTCCCACCCGCTGCATTGAAATATTTTCCGGCGTAATATTGATTCTGCTGGGCTGCAAAGTTCTTTACGAACATTTATCGGCTTAATGGGAAATATATTTAATTGTTTGAATGATGTTGTTGTGAACAGGCACGCTTCTTCGCGGACGGTTTGCCGCGTTTCTGAAATACTGTACCATAAACAGTCTGGTAGAATAAGCCAGTCCGAACTCTTTATCCTTGTCGCCTTCAATTTTCTCAATAAGTTTGTTCCTGCTGATATTTTCTCTTTCGCATATCTCGTCCAGAGCCTCCCATTCGATTGTACACAAGCGCATACTGGTGCGTCTTTTGTTGATTGAGATAATCTTATTCACTAATTTAGGCATCGGTATCATATCCTGATAAATTGTTTCAGTATAAATACTAATATAACAAATTTTAGGATATTGCAACCTTAAATAATATATTATAAATTAATATATACTATTAGATATATTATTATGTAGAAATATTTAATATGTTATATCTTTTTCCAATGAAACTTCAATCTGGCCAACTCTCTGTCATCGGCTGTGGATTTTATTTCATGAAGACTGTTTTCGCCGTTGTTTTGGCTTTCGATATAAACGCTTTCGCCGAGCAGAGCCTCTTTTTTAAAAGCAATTTCAATCTCCCGGGGCTGATGCATATTTCTGAATTCTTCGTTGACGGCTTCGCTGGCCCACAACAGATATACGGCATTGTTGACGTGATTGTTGATATCAATATCGTCAAAACGTATTTTGAATTCGGTTTTGCTTTCAACCGAAGAAATGTTCTCGATTTTGGGAAACTCGGTTTCAATGGCGCGCTCGGGAATAACCTGATATTCGGGAAGGTTGTCCCGCAGGGCAACGGGGCGTTTCTTGGCAAAGTTTATCAAAATCCATTGGCTTGAGGCCCGGATAATTTTGTTTCCGTTTTCGTCATAAACCAGAAAATCGCGATAGGCGCCCAGTTTTTTCTCTACGGCCGGCCACGATACCACGGTAATCTTTTGATGAAGTTTGGGGTAGGCGTTGATAATAATATGATAATTTGCGCCGACCCAAGCCAGTCCCCGCTCTTTGCAAAAATCCAGGCCCAGACCGATTTCGGCCGCATTGCTGTCGGCAATGTCCTGAAAAATATTCATCAGGGTTACCAGCCGCAGACAGCCGTGTTTATCACATTCATAGCTGCGGACGATATATTCTTTACGGGCTTTTTTGGGGGCCATTTTCCTGCTCCTTTTTTTCCTTGCGTAAATGGAGAAACATCTTAAATTTATTTTTGCACCGGCGGGAACTGATGGTGCGTTTTAGAAATCCCTCGCCGGAAGTGGGCTTTTGCTTTACTTCCGTAAAATAAGCATAACCGGCATTGTAACTTACTACCAGCCACAGGGACGGATTTTTCTTAACCAGTGTGCATTTGCCGTTTTCCAGACGGTAAATTTCGTTGTTTGACGGCGTATTCTCCAACAGTTTCATACCGATGAACTCCGAAAGTTCCCGAAAGTTGTCAATGACAAATACCGGGCAGTGGGTCGGAATAAACGTCGGCCGGCACAAGACGGAATTCAGATATTCGTAATCGCCCAGAAAACCGTGCCCGAACCCCTGCAATTCGGGTTCTTCGTCAACGCTGACGAATTTTATGTTATGAGAATTCAATTGTCCCTTCAGCGGGTTAAAAAAGGTTTTGGCGGTAACGATTCCGAAACTGTCGCGACTGCTGGCGTCAAAAGCCAGCGAAATGTGGTTATAGGTTCCGATAACGGCATAGTTGCTGTCAAGTTCCTTAATTTCGTCCCGGTCATGGGTATAAATGACCTTAATGCGTTCTCCGGCCAGCTGAGTAAAGGAAATGCCGTATTCGATAATTCTTTTCAGATAACTGTAAAAATCGGAATTTCCGAAGAAAACGACGTTTTTTTTCACTTTCAGCGCCGCCAGAAAGGCAATGATATACATTTCCGGGTGCGTGGGATATACCGGAATGAATATTTTACCTTTGCGGGATTTTTTTATCAGCGAAACCAGTTTTTTGAACGTGCTGACCTCTTTTACCGCAAAACCGTCATCGGGAATGCCGTAAAAATCGGCCACGACAAAATCAATTTCCTGCCGGCGCTCTTTGATTCTTTTCAGATTCGTCGGCTTTCTGAAATAGGTGCTGGCGTCTATTTTCATGTCTCCGGTATGATAAACCGTAGCGGATGAAGATTGAATGATAAAGCCGAAACTGTCAAAACAGGTATGAGACGCCGCAACGACCTCGATTTCCAAAGAGCCGGTCTTAATGACGTCCCCGTCGTTGATGACCACGTAATCCGGGCGGCAAGGCCTGTCGATTCCAAACTGCTCATACAGATCTTCCAGAATCATCCGCGTATATTTGCCGCCGTAAAGCGTCGGAAGCCGATAGCCGGCCTTAAGATAATGCGGGATTCCGTTCAAATGGTCGGGATGGGAATGGGTTAAAAAAACGGCTTCGGCCGTAACAAATTCTCTGCCCAGCAAATTCCTGATGTCAGGAACCGCAGCGTTGGAATTTGCCACGCCCAAAGCCTGATAATTGTCAAACTTACCGATATCGACAATAATCGTCGTCTGTCGCGGTTCGTTTTTTTCGTTGTATATGATATCTGTATATTGGTAACAATGCCCGCTGATCTGATCTATGTTATTGCCGCCCAGCGGCTGCCAATAAAATCCGGCGTTTTCCCAATATTCAGACATAAGTTTTTATAATGACCCGATAAAAAATAAATTTATTTATTTTTCATGCGCCATTCTGCAAGTTTTGCTTCTCTCCACTGATTAGCATCGGCATAAGCTCTTTTGGCGGCCTTGGTGTCTTTTTTTGCATATTTAGACGCAGATGTTTCAGCCTTTGCGGCCTTAACCTTATTTTGCTCTCCAAATAACGATTTATCAAGGTTATTTTGAGCTTGTTTAACAAGTTCATACGCGCTTACAATTTTTTTCTTGTACCTCAATGCCTTGGTCGGAACGCTGGAATGGTAAGCCATAGCAGCTTTAATCCAGTCCCGGTCATTGTTTTTATATAGCTTTTTCAAGAATTTTGCGGCATACTCCGCATTTTTCTGCGGATCAAAAGCATCTTCTACGCTTTTGAAAGCATCAGGGTGATAAGCCAGATTAATCTGCATACAACCGACATCTATGCTTTTAACGCCTTGCGCCTGCAGCTTTTTCACTTCTCGTACTGCTTCGGCTTTGGTGCTGAAATAGCGGCCCTTACCCTGCGCATTCACCGTCCACGGCCAAGCATTTTTCTGCTTTTTTTCGGCGTTCCAACGACCGGCTTCCACGCTGGAAATTGTTGTCAGCATATGTTTTTTGATCTGATATACTTTTTCCATTTTTTGAGTGGCATTAATACAAACCATGGAGTCATCAATGATTTCATTGTACGCCTTGGCTTGTACGGGCTGAACTAACATCAGCAATACTAAAAAAAACATTAAATTTTTTGATACGCTAAAACGCATCCCTCTGTTCCCTCAAAATGCCACAAACATCCCTTATGCAACAAATGTGCCAATTTCAGTTTGCTTAACGGCTGAATAAATTAAAGAATAAATTTTGAGGTTGGTTAACTTAAACTAAAACTCCAATATTGTTAAAACCACTAACAATCTTGTCATAAATTAAAACAAAGCTTTGGTACCTTTAATAAAATATAACTTCCAAAGCTAAAAACAAGAGGGGTTATAGCATAGTTATTTTTTAAAATCTAGTAAAAATTTGCCGAGTTCGACGACAGACTCGCAGATGTGAGCGCTAACTTTTTGAAAGTCAGCATTTTTTTTATACACATTTTCGTCCATATAAATGCTGCGGTTTATCTCCAGCTGCAGCGTGAAAATATTTTTTCGCGGCTGACAGTAGTTAAAAGTGATAAACGCGCCGGCATACGGCCGGTTAAACTCGACCCGGTAATCGTCTTCGGCCAGCTTTTTGCCGAAAAACTCCGACATTGCCGGCGGACAGCTCTCGTCAAATAAAGTGCATACGCAGAATTCGACCGGTTTGGCTTCATTCATGATGTTGCAGATTTTGGACGGCATGGAATGGCAGTCAACCAACAGGCAATAGCCAAATTTCCGGTGGCATTTGTCGATAAGCTGTTTGAGCTTTTTGTGGTAAGGGTCATAAACATTTTTAATCCGCTCCATGGCTTCCTTATATGAAATAAGTCCGTCATAAATCGGCTTGTTTTGCGAAACGATGCGGTGTATGACGCCGAGACCGACGCGGCATCTGCGGCTGCCGATCAGATCCTGCGGCTTTTTACGGTCAAAATACATGGTCTCGTCAATTTCGATTTTGTCGCGGTTAACGTCGACAAAAGTGCGGGGAATATTCATGGCAATCATCGGAATGCCTGCATCGCTGGCACCTTTGATGATTTCGTCGACAAAACAGTCTTCGGACGAGCGCAGTTCGTGTTCGCTCAAAGCGCTGTTGGCCAAAAACTCGGGCGGAAACGTTTTCCCGCTGTGGGGTGAAGACAAAACAATCGGATAAAGCGGTTCTTTGGTGTTATATTCCTCAAAGATCGGCAGTTTTTTATAGTTAACCTTAAAATCTATATGTTTTTCCGACACGATTCGTCAGCCCTTTCATAACTAATGGTGAGATTATAAACTAAAAATGCTTAACTATTTAATAATAAGCATTGTTTTTTTTACCCAAGATGTTCGGAGAAATAAAATGTCAAAATCATGGATTGTGCTGCTTCTGCTTTTGGTATTGGGAATTTTGGCTTTTATCGTCAGTGACAATCAGTCTAACCTGCATATGGAGTCTTCGGCAGCGGCGGAGATAAAATAAATTTTGCAAATATGAAAAAAACTCTTGCCAAATTAAAGCGGATAAGTTAAATAAATAATCACTTTAGTATGTTTGGGTGTGTAGCTCAGCGGGATGGCTAAGCAAAAACAACAATGGTTTGTTGTTTTTGTCTGCAACATCTTGAAGACCCTGGCGAGCAAGGGAAGTTGCACGACCGCGGCGAGGTTGAGTCCTCAAGGCACGTGCTCGGACGCATTATTGTGGTAAATTTATGGGTGTGTAGCTCAGCGGGAGAGCACTACGTTGACATCGTAGGGGTCACAAGTTCGATCCTTGTCATACCCACCAATAAAAAAACAGCCGGCCTTGTGTCGGCTGTTTTTTTATTGAAGAGTAATATGTACAAGGAGCG
>CALXRQ010000048.1 GCA_944390895.1 uncultured Alphaproteobacteria bacterium | reverse complement strand
TTCATCCGTACGCCGATGACAGACGTGCTGCCCGAAGACGTAAAAGCCGCTCTGCTGGCCAAGATTCCCGAAGGCAAGCTCGGTGAAGCTCAGGATATTGCCAATGTTGTTGCTTTCTTGGCCTCTGACGAAGCTCAGTACATCACCGGCCAGACCATCAACATCAACGGCGGTATGGCGATGATTTAATTGCGGAACAAACGCAAACGACAAAAAAGCGGAGGTATTTTCTCCGCTTTTTTAATTTCTATTCAAAAAACCAGCAAACTTCTTTCAGCCGTTTGGAACCGCTGTGGGGACTTTCCTTGACAAACTGCGGCATAAGCACGCCGCCGGTTTTTTTATAAAAGCTCTGAGCCCGTTTATTGCCCTCCAGCATATATAAATAAAACTTTCCGGCCGCATACTTCCGAAAAGCTTCAAACAGAGCCTTGCCGTAACCTTTTTTCTGGGCTTCGGGGTGAACATAAAAAGCATAAAGTTCAATATGTCGCGGAACATTGCCGTCCCTGCTTTCGCCGCCCCAGACAAACCCGGCCAGCCGGCCGTTTTCGTCCTCGGCGACATAAATGGCCGTTGCCCCGCTCAAGGTCTTTTTGATGTTTTTTCGCCATTTTTCGGCCCGTTCTGGAGAACAGACGCGCTGTTCCAGAACATCGTCGGGCATCAGCCCCCGATAAGCCTGCTGCCAAGTATCAACATTAATTTTCATGATTGCTTCCGCATCAGAGATTTCCGCCTTGCGTATTTTCATAACCGCACCTCCCTTTAGCTGAATATTTTATGATTATTCAGTCTATTACATATACACAATTTGTAAAGAAGAAAAGTTTCCTGCCAAAAAGATTGACTTTTGCAAAGTTATAAATAAAAATAAGCGCCGAAATTTATATTTTGTCGAATTATTAAAAATTAAAATTTATGAAGAAATTAAAATTTTTGTTAATTGCAGGATTAAGTTTATCTTTTTTCATTTCCTGCACGCAGAAAGACACTCTGCCCCAAAATCCCAAAGATAAGGAAAAACACGTTGATTCTCAGGGAAACTCTTGGATTTATAACGCCGCTCTGATGAGATGGGCGCTGATGCCTCACGGCAGCGGTTCTCCGTCTTACTACTATTATCCGGGCAGCAATTCCTGGACCAACGGCAGCGGCACAAAAGTCAATCCGCCGGCCGGTATCAGTGAATCAACCTATCGTCCGGCTTCGGTCAAACCGAATTCATCCTCATCAACGAGATCTTACAACAGCAGTTCCAAACCGGCGAGCCGCTCTTTCGGAAAAAGCGTCAGCCCGTCTCGTTCTTTCGGCGCGTAACATTATGGAAAGAAAAATGATTACGCCTCGCCCCGGTTACGAAAAGACCGTCGAGAACTTAGGTTTCGGTTTTCATCAGGAATATTGGCTTGAAAACGCTTATTATATTTTTTCGGCCGAAGAAATAGCAGAAATAGAAAAAGCCAGCCGCGAATGTTACCAAATGTACTGCGATGCCGTAGAGACCTGCCTTTACGATGACAAAAAACTTGACCGCCTGCACATTCCGCCGCTTCTCAGAAACAGCATCCGCCAAAGCTGGGAAGACGACGACTTGTCTTTATACGGCCGCTTTGACTTCGCTTTTGTCAACGGCATTCCCAAACTTCTGGAATTCAATGCCGATACGCCGACATCGCTGATAGAAGCTGCCGTCATCCAATGGCAGTGGAAACAGGACCTGTTTCCGCAGGCAGACCAGTTTAATTATCTTCATGAAGCATTGGTCCAGTCGTGGAAAGACATTCATCAGGTATATAAATGCGAAAACTACGTATTTGCCTCAATTTCGGATTGTCTGGAAGATAACGCTACTTTGGCTTATATTATCTCCACCGCCGTTGAGGCCGGACTTTCGGTCAGCGAAACGGATATCCGCAATGTCGAACACTTCGGCAACGCCCTCTACCTGCAGGAAAATATTCCTATTGACTGTATGTTCAAACTTTATCCCTGGGAAACGATGTTTGAAGAAGACCAGGAAGGATGTATGACGCCGATGTGCTGGATTGAGCCGCTCTGGAAATCCCTCATGTCCAACAAGGCCATGCTGTCCGTTTTATATGAAATGTTTCCAGACAGTCCTTATATCCTGCCGGCTTACAGCGAACCAGGACATTTGAAATCTTATTGTAAGAAACCGATTTTCTCCCGCGAAGGCGCCAACATCGAACTGATTCGCAACGGACTGGTTCTGGAAAGCACCGGAGGAGAATATGGTAAAGAAGGCCACGTTTATCAGGAACTGGTGGACATTCCTTCGTTTCAATGCCGTTATCCCGCCCTGGGCAGCTGGATTATCGGCGGTGCCCCCTGCGGTATGGGAATCAGGGAAACCGCTTCCCGCATAACCCATAATATGAGCAACTTTGTTCCGCATATTATTTTATAACGCGGCTGCTCTTCAAAAAAAAAACACGCCTCGGACATCTGTCCCCGGCGTGTTTTTTTTATTTCCGCAACAAAACATTATTTGGAATATTTGCGGCGGGGTTCATAATGCGTATGCAGCAAATGATGCGATTTTTCCCCGTTGGGCTCACCCAGATATTCCTTATACAGCGTTTTTATCGATTCGTTATGATGCGAACGACGGTTTTTAGCCTGCAAATCTTCATTCAGCAGACCCTGTGCCCGTTTTTTGCGGATATCGTCGGTAATACCGCGCGGTTTGGGCTGTCCCGGCATCATAACCCGCGGCTGACCGCCGCCGGAAACACAACCGCCGCGGCAAGCCATAACCTCTACAAAGTGATATGGCAGCTCTTCGCCGTTGGCCTTGGCTTCGCGAATGCGGTTCAACACGGTTTCGACATTGCCGGCGCCATGGGCAACGGCTATCCTGACCTTGATTCCCTTAATGTCGACCTCGGCCTCTTTGACGCCTTCCAAACCGTCGATTTCCTTAAAGTCAATATTTTCAAGTTCTTCGCCGGTAATATAGAAATAAGCGGTTCTGAGCGCCGCGGTCATAACGCCGCCGGTTGTACCAAAAATCGTTGCCGCACCGGAATATTCACCCAGCGGATTATCCGCCTTTTCCTCCGGCAGAGCACGGAAATTGATGCCGGCCTGTTTAATCATCCTTGCCAGCTCTCGGGTCGTGATCGATACGTCAACATCCTGAAAACCGGAAGAACGCATATCTTCGCTGCGGACAATTTCCCATTTTTTGGCCGTGCACGGCATTACCGAAATCACGCGGATTTTGGCCGGATCAATGGCATTTTTCTCGGCATAATAGGTCTTGGCCATTGCGCCCACCATCGATTGTGGCGATTTACAGGTCGAAAAATTAGGAATCATATCCTGATGATATTTTTCCAGCATATCCACCCAGGCCGGACAGCAAGACGTAAACATCGGCAGCGATTCCGGTTCCTTGGTAAAGCGGCGGACAAATTCCGTTGCTTCCTCGATAATCGTCAAGTCCGCACCGAAGTTTGTATCAAAAATTTTGTTAAAACCGAGACGGCGCAACGCCGCATAGATTTTTCCGGTCAGATTTTCGCCAAAATCATAGCCGAACTCTTCGCCTATGGCCACGCGTACCGCCGGCGCAATCTGCACAATCGTCACCAGCTCCGGATCTGCCAACATATCCCAAACCTTCTGCGTCTCGTCATATTCGACAATCGCGCCGGTCGGACAATGCGCCGAACATTGTCCGCATTTGATACAGGGGCTGTCCGCCAGCTTAATGCCGCCGGCTGCCGTAATTTTAGTGGCCAGACCGCGGTTAAGATAACTCAAAGCCCATACGTTCTGCTGATTTTGGCAGACTTCCACGCAGCGACCGCAGACAATGCATTTGGACGGATCCAAAACAATCGAATGCGTTGAATCGTCAATCTCATATTTTTTATTCAGGCTCGGCAGATTGGAACTGCGAATACCGAAAGTATTGGTCAGATCCTGCAATTCGCAGTGACCGGAACGGATACAGTTCAGGCATTCATTCGGGTGATTGCTCAAAATCAATTCCAGAACCGTCCGCCGCACATTTACGATTTCCGGATCGGAAGTAATAATCTGCATTCCCTCGGCTACCGGCGTACAACAGGAACGCATAATCCTTCCGTTAACCTTGACGATGCAAATGCCGCAGCCGGCGGACGGATCGACGTCGGGATGTTTGCACAGGGTCGGAATGTCAATCTGCACCGTTCGCGCCGCATCTAAAATAGAAGTGCCGGCCGGAACATCAACGTCAAAATTATCTATTTTCAAATTTACCATCTTATTTCTCCCCCGCTCTGTTTTCTTTAGTTTCGCCGACTTTGGCCAAATACTCGTCTTCAAAGAAGCGCAGCGTTGAAAGAACCGGATTCGGAGCAGTCTGCCCCAATCCGCACAGAGAAGCCTTTTGCATTGCGGTTGCAATCCGCTTCAAATCGGCAATATCCTGTTTGGTACCCTTGCCTTTGTTTATTTTCTCCAGCAAAAGCAGCATCTGCTTGCCGCCAATACGGCACGGCGCGCATTTTCCGCAGGATTCGTCAACCGTAAAATCAAGATAAAAATTAGCGATGTCGACCATGTTGGAACTGTCGTCCATCACGATCATACCGCCGGACCCCATAATGGAACCGACTTTTTTGAGTTCTTCGTAACAAACCGGCAAATCCAGCTTGTCCGCGGGAATAACGCCGCCGGAAGGACCGCCGGTCTGCACTGCTTTCAGCTTTTTGCCGTTCGGAACACCGCCGCCGATTTCATTGACGATTTCGTTAATGGTAATTCCCATCGGCACTTCAATCAGTCCCGAATGCTCAACCTGTCCGGTCAGGGCAAAAACCTTGGTTCCTTTGGACGTTTCGGTACCGAAAGAAGCAAACCAGTCGGCGCCTTTAAGAATAATGCTCGCCACGTTGGCCAGCGTTTCGACGTTGTTTACGCAGGAAGGTTTGTTCCACAACCCCCTGTCAGTCGGATACGGCGGACGCGGACGCGGTGTGCCTCGGTTGCCCTCAATCGAACGGATTAATGCGGTTTCCTCGCCGCAGACAAAAGCGCCGGCGCCGAGACGAACGTCTATGTTAAAAGAAAAATCCGTGCCCATGATGTTGTTGCCGAGCAGCCTGGTCTTCTTGCAGGCCTTAATCGCTTTTTCCAGACGCTCGACAGCCAGCGGATATTCGGCGCGGACATAAAACCATCCTTCCGTTGCGCCGATGGCATAGGCCGCAATCATCATCCCTTCAATCACCGCATGCGGATTTCCTTCCAGAATGCTGCGGTCCATATAGGCGCCGGGATCGCCCTCGTCGCCGTTGCAGATAATAAACTTTTCGTCAACCGTCGGCGTTCTGGAGGCAATCTCCCATTTCATGCCGGTAGAAAAACCGCCGCCGCCGCGTCCGCGCAAACCGGATTTTTTGATTTCCGCAACCACATCCGCGGGTTTCATGGTTTTCAAAACTTTTTCCAAAGCCAGATATCCGCCGTGGGCGATATATTCCTGAATATCTTCCGGATCAAGGTTGCCGGCATCTTTCAAAACCACCTTTTCCTGTTTGGTGAAAAACGGCAGTTCCAAAGACAAAACGTATTTCTGCAAAAATTCGGGAACCTGAAATTCCTCGCCTTTTTCCAGCTTAAGCGCCGGAACGATATGCTCAGTGACAATCAGTCGTGCAACCAGCGGTTCCAGCCTTTTATACAAAACGTCTTTCTGACCTTTGATTTCAACCCGCACCAGCGGCCCCTGCGCGCAAAGGCCCATACAGCCGGTCGCCACGATTCGCACCCTGTCTTCAAGGTCATGCTCTTCAATGGCTTCTTTAATCAGATCGATAATGTCGTCGCTGCCCGAAGACTTGCACCCCGTCGAGTGGCAGCAGTAAATATTACAAACAAACCGCTCCAAATCCTGTTTTTTGGCAGCGGCTATTTCATGAATGTCAAATCTCTTGTCAATTTCGGCCATGGTTCTACTCCTTGTCTTCGTCAAGCTTGTTTTTCCACTCTTCAAGGATTTTGCTTACATCCGCGGGAGTGATTCGGCCGTAAGTCTTGCCGTTGACAACGCAGACCGGAGCCAGACCGCAGCAGCCGACGCAGCGCACCACCTGCAAATGGAACATCCGGTCTGAAGTGCTTTCGCCTTCATTGATGCCGAGTTGTTTCTTAAATTCTTCCAGAACCTTGTCATTGCCCTTCAAATAACAGGCCGTTCCGGTACAAACCGAAATAACCGCTTTGCCGGGAGCGTCGAGCTTGAAAAAATTGTAAAAAGTCAAAACTTCATAAATCCGTGCCAGGGGAACGTTCATGCCGTTGGCAATGTCAACCGCGTCTTCCCAGGGAACATAACCTTTGACATCTTGAATTTCGTGCAGAGCCATAATCAATGACCCGCGTTTTTTGCGCCATTTGCTAGCGACTTGGGAAGCCAGGGAAACTTCTTCAGTCATAGTCCTACCTTTCTTGTTTTAGACGCCGGTCTCCAAATACCGTATTCCGGCATCTGTTGTTGTTTATGGTTTATGTTATGATGCTATTCGTAAATAAATCCTTATTCAAGAAGTTTTTCCTTTTAGTTCAGTAAAATCGGCTTTTACGTCTCAAAGTGAATCTTTTTGGGGCAGATTGGCCGCAAACCGTTGCCCGGACTCGTTTTTTTGGGAAAAAAATCGCATATTTTAAAAATATTAGTTTTTTTATAAGATATTTTGGTTATAATCACCCGCATGAAAAAACTAAACAGATATATACTAAAGCAAATTTTCATCGGTTTTCTGCTGGTCACCTTCTCGCTGATGTCCATCATTTGGCTGACTCAGTCACTGCGTTTTGTCGACCTCATCACCAACAACGGCATTCCGTTCACCACCTTTGTATCCATGACCTCGCTTTTAATGCCGCGCATTTTTACCATTCTGGCGCCGATATCTTTGTTTGCCGCCGTACTGTTTGTATACAACCGCATGCTTTCCGACCGTGAGCTGGTCGTGATGAAATCCGCCGGCATCAGCCCCTGGCAATGCGCTGTTCCT
>CALXRQ010000047.1 GCA_944390895.1 uncultured Alphaproteobacteria bacterium | reverse complement strand
TTCCCGGGTGTTTTTGTGACGCCAAAAGCCTATTCGGGTTTGGATGCCGCGATTTCCTTGCCGTCAAGGTTAAATTTTTCGACTGTGCTTTTGGTGGCTGCGTCTTGTAACGTCTGAGCCAGAGCGCTTTGGGTCAGCATAGCTTTCAGCTGCGGTTCCACCTGCTTCATCGGCAACGGTTTGGAATCTCTGATGTCTTCTACCTTAATGATATGATAACCGAACTGAGTTTTAACCGGTTTTTTGGAAACTTCACCCTTTTTCATGGCAAAAGCGGCATTGGCAAATTCCGGAACCATAACTTTTTTGGTAAAGTAGCCGAGTTCGGGTTTGTCTTTGGAATATTCCTTGGCCAGCTTGTCAAAATTTTCGCCTTTGTTGAGCTTGGCGATAACTTCTTTGGCTTTAGCCTCACTGTCAACCAGAATATGTTTGGCCTTGACTTCCTTTTCGGATTTGAAGGTAGACTTATATTCCTTGTAAAGTTTCTTTACGTCGGCGTCGGTAACTTTCTTGTCCACTTCTTTTTCAAGATAAATTTTGCGGGCCAGTTCCTGTTTTGCCAGCTCCAGCTGGGATTCGTATTCCGGCGTATCGGTAACTTTTGCTTTCATGGCTTCCTGATATACGATTTTGCCGCTGATGAAACCGTCCAGGGCTTTGTAGTAAAAATCGTTGAAAGAAACGCGGCCTTTCAGCTGCGGGTTGGCATTGTAAGCCTGTCTGATTTCTTCAACACTGATTTTATCGCCGTTGACGATTGCGGCCGTGCCGTCTTTTCCCTCGGCGCTGGCCTGATTCGGGGCAGCCGCCAGCATGGCCAGCAGAGCCAGGGCAATATATTTTTTCTGCATCGTATTTTCTCCGTAAAATTTAATACTGCACATAATATAATTAGAATTAAGATTAATTCCAATACATTTTTTTTAGCGAAGTTTATAACTTTGGGATGTGCTATTGACTTTATAATATATAAACACTATTTTCTACATAAATTAAAAGACTATATAACGAGGAAAAATATAATGTTAGGCACTTTAGCTCGCAAAATCTTTGGCAGCGCCAATGACCGGTTTGTCAAAAAACAAGCCAAAACAATACAGAAAATCAATTCTTTGGAACCCGAAATTTCCAAGCTGTCGGATGAAGAGTTAAAAGGCAAGACGCAGGAGTTCAGAAATCGTCTGAAAAACGGCGAAACTCTGGATGATCTCCTTCCCGAGGCTTTTGCCGTCGTCCGCGAAGCCGCCAAGAGAACCCTGGGGCAGCGGCATTATGACGTGCAGTTGATCGGCGGTATCGTTCTGCACAAAGGTATGATTGCCGAAATGAAGACCGGCGAAGGCAAAACCCTGGTCGCCACGCTGGCCGCTTATCTGAACGGCCTTGAAGGCAAGGGCGTGCACATTGTGACCGTCAACGACTATCTGGCCAAACGCGATGCCGAATGGATGGGGCAGGTATATCGTTTCCTCGGTCTGACGGTGGACTACATCGTCCACGGCAAAAATGATGACGAGCGCCGCGCCGCCTATAACTGCGACATTATCTACGGTACCAACAACGAGTTAGGTTTCGACTATCTGCGCGATAATATGAAGTTTGAGCTGTCCGAGATGGTGCAGCGTCCGTTTAACTTTGCCATCGTCGATGAAGTTGACTCTATTTTGATTGATGAGGCGCGCACGCCGTTAATTATTTCCGGTGCCGCCGAAGACAGTTCCGAAAAATATATTCTGGTAAATAAAATTATTCCGCATTTGGTTGAAACCGACTACGAAAAGGACGAAAAGGCCAAAACCGTCGTCCTGACCGAAGCCGGACAGGAACATGTCGAGCAGCTTTTGAAAGAAGTGGGACTGATTAAGGAAGGCGGCCTGTACGATGTTGCCAACGTTACGTTGGTTCACCATGTCAACCAGGCTCTGCGCGCCCATAAAATGCACATTAAGGACGTGGATTATATTGTTAAGGACGGCAAGGTCGTCATCATTGACGAGTTTACCGGCCGCATGATGGAAGGACGCCGTTACAGCGACGGTCTGCATCAGGCGATTGAGGCCAAGGAAGGCGTCCAGATCCAGTCCGAAAACCAGACGCTGGCTTCCATCACGTTCCAAAACTATTTCCGTCTGTATCCGAAACTTTCGGGTATGACCGGTACTGCCATGACCGAAGAGGCCGAGTTCGGCGACATTTACGGTTTGAGCTGCATCGAAATTCCGACCAACCGTCCGGTGGCCAGAAAAGACGAGCATGACGAGATTTACCGTACCGAAAAAGAAAAGCTGAACGCCATCATCAAAACCATTCTCGACTGTCATGACCGCGGCCAGCCGGTTTTGGTCGGCACCACCTCCATCGAGAAATCCGAACAGCTTGCCGAGATGTTGAGAGCCAAGACCAAGGTTCATTTTGAAGTTCTGAACGCGCGCCATCATGAGCGCGAGGCCGCCATCGTCGCTCAGGCCGGTGTGCCGGGTGCCATTACCATTGCCACCAATATGGCCGGCCGCGGTACGGACATTCAGCTTGGCGGTAACTTGGATATGCGCCTGAAAGAAATTTTGAAAGGCGACGAAACCGAAGAACAGATTGCCGAAATCAAAGCCAAACTCAAAAAAGAGATTGAAGAAGGCAAGGAAAAGGCCATGGCTGCCGGCGGTCTGTACGTTTTGGGTACCGAACGCCACGAGAGCCGCCGTATTGACAATCAGCTGCGCGGCCGCTCCGGCCGTCAGGGTGACCCCGGCACCTCAAAGTTCTTCCTGTCTCTGGAAGATGATCTGATGCGCATTTTCGGTTCCGAACGTATGAGCGTTATGTTGCAGCGTTTAGGTCTGCCCGAAGGCGAGGCGCTGATTCACCCGTTCATCAACAAGGCTTTGGAAAAAGCTCAGAAAAAGGTTGAGGAACGCAACTTTGACATTCGTAAAAACCTGCTGAAATATGACAACGTGATGAACGATCAGCGCAAGGTCATTTACGAACAGCGCAAAGAGCTTATGAAAACCGAAGACGTTTCGGAAACCGTGCGGGATATGCGCGATGAATTTATCGGCGAAATTATTCGAAACTATGCGCCTTACGGAACCATGCCCAGCGAATGGGATTTGGAAGGCCTTAAGCAGGAACTGAGCCGCACCACCGGTTTTGTTTTGCCGCTGGCCGAAATGGCCGCCGACAAAGAACTGACGGCCGATGCTTTTCAGGAACGCGTCATCGGCGTGATAGAAGAAGCCATTGCCGAAAAGAACAAAGGCGTACCGGACAATGTTGTCAAGTTTGTTGAAAAGAGCATCCTGTTGCAGGTTTTGGATCAGTTGTGGAAAGACCATATTGCCGCGCTGGATATGATGCGCCATACCATCGTCCTGCGTGCATACGGTCAGAAAGATCCGTTGAACGAGTATAAAAAAGAAGCGTTTAATATGTTTTCTTACCTGTTGGATCAGTTGCGCGAAAAAGTGACTTTCCTGATCTGCCGCACGCAGATTCAGACCAATGCCGTAGAAAATATGGCTCGTGCGCAGCAGCCGCGCAATGTTCGGGAGATTCACGAAACGCCGCAGTCCGTTGTCGGAAATTCTGCGCCGGCGGCAGATGAAGCTGAAAAACAAACCCCGTTCCAGCATAAGGCTTTTGACCCCAAAGATCCTTCAACCTGGGGGCGGGTTGCCCGCAATGATTTATGTCCCTGCGGCAGCGGCAAAAAGTTCAAACACTGCCACGGACGTTTCATGTAAAATAAAAAGGCTCTGAATATTTCAGAGCCTTTGAACTTTTAAACGGTATGACAGTTACTTTTTAATGTTATTCTGAACGAAATGAGTGAGCAACATAGTTGTCGAACTCCATCTCAGCAATATTAATAAGGCTGAGATGTTTTGCTATGCTCAATATGACAATATTAAAAAGCGGAATATATTTTAAGCGCGGCCGGAAGAGGCGCTGAGGCGGGTAATGTCAATGCCGAGGGAATCAATCGCTTTTTGCCATTTGTCCTCGTCTTTGGTACGGAAAACCAGTTCGGTGTCGGGCTGTGTCACCAGCCAGGTGTTGTTGATGATTTCCTTCTCCAGCTGTTGCGGTGCCCAGCTGGCATAACCCAAGGCAATAAGATTTTCTTTCGGTCCCATGCCGAAAGCAATGTCGGTGATAATGTCAATGGAAGACGAAACGGCGATATTGTCGCTGATGACGATTGTATCGTCTTTGACATAGTCTGTCGAGTGAATGACGAACCCGCGCACTTTTTCCAGCGGTCCGCCCTGATGAAGCTCAATCGGGGCAATGGGTTTTATCGTGCTTATCGGAAGCTGGTTTGCTAAATCTGCGAAGGAGAATTCTTTAATCTTTTTGTTGACGACAAAACCCATGGCACCGTCTTTGGTATGAGAACAAATATAAATCAGCGAACCGTCAAAACGCTCGTCGTCCATGTGGGGCATGGCGATCAGGCATTTTCCGGTCAGATAGTTATTCTCGTTTTTCATCATTTTGAAAATCCAGACATTTATTATATTTATTTCATTCCACTCTTGTATAGTATCATAAAATATAATAACTTAAAAACAGATTTTTATCAACTTAAAGAAATAAATGAAAAAATTTTTAATTTACATATTTTTTGCTTGCTTTTTTCTGAATTTCCGGTCTGCGGCGGCTTCCGAAGGCGGAAAAGTCATTCTTGACCTGCAGCCGGAAGATGTTTCGCCGGTTTCTGCCGGCGAAGACGGCGATTCAAGCGTGCCCAAGCAGATTGAGCGCCTTTTGAAAGACTATAAGCATTTTCACGATCTTTTCCCCGGGGATGCCATCGACGGCAATATTTATGACGAGATCGCCAAAATCTATCCCGGTATCGGTTATAGGGAGCTGAACGAGAAGGCCGGCGACATTCGTTCCGCCGTCAAGGCTTATCGTTATTTCAGAAAACTTTATGATGACATTAAGGAAAAAATGCTGGTGCCGGAGCCGCCGCCGCTGATTGTCGACGAACAGGAATATGATACGCCTTATACCGGAGAATATATCGATTCGCCGGAACTGCTGGTGATTAATGATTTCAAAAAAGTCATCTCCTATGGCATGGATAGGCGCGATTTTGAGGCCGTTGAAGCCCGGGCTCAGCGCAATATTGCCGCAAAAGGCGGAGAGGCGGCCGGTTTTCAACGCTTGGGTGAACTGCTGAAAAAGCTGGAATGGCAAAAACTTTTTTTCTATGGCGTGGCTTATGACGATCCCTTTTCCGGCAATGACGGCCTCGGTCCCTGGGTGGAGGCCGAGCGTGCTTCGGCCCGGTTGATAACCGAAGATATCAACGTGCGGGAACCGATTGTCCGCGCAGCGGTGCATTTCAACCTGAAACCCGGACAAATGCTGCTTTGGAGTCCCGAAAAAAATCTGGATGAACCCTCATTTGACTTTTCCGCTTCAGAAAACCTGGCCGCTGCCGAGGTGTTGCTGCCGATGCCGGTCAGGGTGTCCGCGCGGGACAACGATAATATTATGGGCTATACCGGAAATTTTGCCGTTCCGGTAAAGCTGAGCGTAAAAGACGTTAATAAGCCCTTGGAAGTGAAAGCTGCGGTCAAAGCCAATGTCTGCGGAGAAAACAGCTGTGCGCCGCAGGCTTTTGATCTGCGGTTGGAGCTTTCTCCCGGCGGAGATACCCTGAAGTCTGCCGTCGGCAGTTTTATTGCCAAAACTTATTCGTCTCTGCCTCAGGACGAACTTGATAATTTGAAAATCGTTAAGGCGGTTGTCGATCAGCCTTATGACGGCTGCAAAAACGAAACGCTGCGCATTGTACTTAAAAGTGATGATGCGCCGGAAAAATTTAATATTTTTCTCAAAAGTCTGGACGGCGGCAATTTTGACCGTCCGAAAATAACGATTGACGGAGAGCTTATCACCGCGCGTTTTTGCTCGCGGGACGAAAATGCCTCTTTGTCCGGGCGGAAATATGAGGTTATGGCCGGCGTTTCCGTCGGACGTTCTCTGCGGCAGACGGTGACGGCCCGTCCGGCTTCGCTCTGGGATTACGAACGCGGAGAGTTGTCTTTGGGACTGCTGGTCATGGCCTTTTTCGGCGGGCTGATATTAAACTTTATGCCCTGCGTCTTTCCGGTGCTTTCGTTAAAGTTCCTGTCTCTGACCAAATTCGGCGCCATGAAGGAAAATCGCATCCGCCGCGCTTTTGCTTTCACGGTTTTGGGCGTCTTTGTCGCTTTTGCTCTTTTGTGCGCAGTTTTGCTGCTGCTGAAGTATACGGGACACGCCTTGGGCTGGGGAATGCAGTTTCAAAATCCGTATTTCCTGGTTGGCATCATGTTTGTCATGATCTTGTTCATTGCCCAGATTTTTGAGTTGATCAATATTCAGACGCCGCAGTTTCTGCTGCGTTGGTTCAACCGTCAGCATACCTCTGACAATTTTTTGAATCTGCTGACCGGGCTGTTTCTGGTTTTGGTTGCCACGCCTTGTACCGCGCCTTATCTGGGGACGGCATTGGGCTTTGCTTTGGCCGGAAGTTATTTTGACATCATTGCCGTGATGACGGCGGTTGCCTTGGGATTGAGCCTGCCGTATGTGATTCTGGCCGTATCTCCGTCTCTGGGACTTCTGATGCCCAAGCCCGGCACCTGGATGCAAAGCGTAAACCGCTTGATGGTTTTAATGCTGTTTTTGACCGTTGTATGGCTTTTTTCGGTACTTTCGGTTCAGACCTCAAGTTTTGCCGCCTGGATGCAGGCTCTGTATCTGGTCTTGTTTCTGCTGGTGCTGTATTTGCGCCGCCGGACGCTGGATGTGGTCGAGAATCAGAAAGAGAGTCAGGATGTCCGCGAAAAGGCCGCTAAACTGGTAAAATCAGTTTCTCTGGCGCTGCTGATTTTGTTTGTCGCATTGGGAATGTATAGCTCTCAGAAGGCATTTGCCGCACGACAGACGGAAGTCTCCCTCAGCCGCAAAATAAAACTGGACCGGGAACTGATTGATAGGGAACTCAAAGAAGGTAACGTCGTAATTGTCAAGATCGGCGCCGACTGGTGCTTAACCTGTAAGTTTAACGATGTGACCGTGTTCGGAAATACCGGCGTTGAGGCCGCGTTCAAATACCATAAAGTCAAGTTGATAGAGGTGGATTGGACCAATTATGACCGGGAGGTGCTGGCTTTTATGAAAAGTTTCGGCCGCAGCGGCCTGCCTTTTTATATTTTGTTCAGCCGCAGCATTCCCGACGGTATGGTTCTGCCTGAAATTTTAACCGAAGAAGATCTGGTCAGACTGATAAAAGGCTTAAGCTGAAAAACTTTTGGCAAAGTCGCGCGCCAGCTTGTCGACGCGCTCGTTTTCCGGGTGTCCGTTGTGTCCTTTCACCCAGACCCATTTGATTTTGTGTGCGGGCAGAAGTCTGTCAAGTTCCTGCCACAGGTCCAGATTCTTGACCGCCGATTTTTTGTTGGTGGTTTTCCAGTTGTTCTGTTTCCAGTTTGGCATCCACTGAGTGACGCCGTCCATAACATAACGGCTGTCGGTATAAAGCGTAATTTCGCATTCTCTTTTGAGCGCTTTCAAAGCCTCAATAACCGCCGTCAGCTCCATCCGGTTGTTGGTGGTTTCCTTTTCGCCACCGCTGAGTTCCTTTTCTGTTTCGCCGCAGCGCAGAATAACGCCCCAGCCGCCGGCACCGGGATTCCCGGAGCAGGCTCCGTCGGTATAAATTTCAATT
>CALXRQ010000046.1 GCA_944390895.1 uncultured Alphaproteobacteria bacterium | reverse complement strand
GAACGAAGGACGTTAATAAAAAAGCCGCTGAAAAGCGGCTTTTTCTCATTCGGTGTATTTGCGGATGTAGCGTGTGATTTTGCCGACCCGTGATAATATCTCATAAGATATGGTTCCGGCATCGCGTCCCATATCGTCCAAAGTGTAAAAATCATCGGCGAGAAAAGCCAGATCTCCGACTTTCAGCCCTTCTACGTTAGTCACGTCGCAGATGATGTTGTCCATGGAAATGCGGCCGATAATCCGTGCTTCGCTGAGTTTGCCGAGCGTTTTGAAAAAGATTTTGCCCACGTTTGAAAGCGAACGCGGAATGCCGTCGCCGTATCCGATGGAAACAATGGCGATTTTGCGCGGAGAATTGGCACGGTAGGTTGCCGAATAGCCGACAAACTCCCCGGTCGGCAAGTCTTCAATCTGCAATACCGGCGCTTTGATGTAAACCACGTTTTCCATTTGGTTTTCGCGGTAAGGAGCAGTATTTATGCCATACATTGCCGCTCCGAGCCGAACCATGTCCTGCTGAAAGTCGCGTCCCAGAAAAACGCCGTCGGATGCAGAAAGCGAAGCCGGAAGCTTGGGAAAATATTTTTCTTTCAGTCTGGTAAAGTTTTCCAGCTGGTGCTTGTTCATAAAGTGGTCTTTTTCGTCGCCGCAGGCCAAATGGGACATCACCATGCCAAAGATTTGTCGGTCGGCATCACTCAGCGCTTCCAGTTCTTTTTCTCGGAACCCCAGGCGGTTCAGTCCGGTTTCGATATGAATGACCGGTTTGATTTCCTCAATGCGGTGTTCTTTCCAAAAGGCCAGCATTTCCGGAGAAGAAATGACCGGAATCAGTTTCAGCTTTTGAAAGGTTTCCAGACTGTCTTCGCCAATGCCCTGCAAGACATAAATTTCGGCGTCGGGAACCAGACTTTTGATTCTTTCGCCCTCAACGGCGTGAGCTACAAAAAAATGGCGGCAATACGCTTTGTTATACAGTGTTTGGGCTACGATTTTGGCGTCGAGTCCGTAAGCGTCGTCTTTAACCACTGCCGCCGGTATCGAATCCGCCGCCAGTTTTTGCAGCAGCCGGTAATTGTTAACCAGATGATTTAGGTTTATTTCTAAAATTGGTCTTGTCAAAATACTCATAACTAACTAAAATCCCTTTCTAATTTTAATATTTCGCTAAGGAAATTTTTTATGCAGTTTATCGACACTCATATCCATTTGCAAGACTATAAGCGGAAATGTGCAACGGATATTGTCGCTGCGGCTCAGGCTGCCGGTGTCGAAAAAATGGTCTGTGCCGCCGTCCGGGAACAAGACTGGGAACGGCTGGCCGGCTTTGCGCGCGATTTTCCCGGAAAAGTGCTTCCCGCCTTCGGTCTTCACCCGTGGTTTGTTGCCGAACGAAAGGACGGCTGGGAAGAACGGTTGGAAACTTTTTTGCTGCGCTTTCCGCAGGCCTTGGTCGGAGAGGCGGGACTGGACCGCATCCGCGATGAAAACGCCGAGCCTCAGAACCTGATTTTCAGACGTCATGCCGAACTGGCGGTAAAGTATCGGCGTCCGTTGATTGTCCATGCGGTCAGGGCTCAAAGCTGGCTGGAAAACTGTTGGTCGGATATGCCCGCTAAATTTGTCCTTCATTCTTACAGCGGCAAAAAAGAACTGCTGAAACAGGCGGTGAAACGCGGCGGCTACATTTCTTTTTCGCCGTCGGTTTTAAAATATGCCGATTGCCGGGAGCTTGTCGGGGCAGTACCGGCGGAGCGTCTCTTGCTGGAAACCGACGGGCCTTTCCGCGGCGATGAAAATATTGCCTCGGACGCTGTCCCTCAGCTGGCCTGTCGGCTGGCGGCAATGCTTAGCCTGGAACCGGAAGAATTTTCCGCCCGTGTATATCAAAATTCATTGGAGTTTATCACGCCATGGTAGATGAAAGATTCTCGCGTACATCGCTGCTGTTGGGAGAAGAAGGTTTGCGCCGTCTCCAAAATTCTTCCGTTATGATTATCGGGCTCGGCGCCGTGGGCGGCTATGCTTTGGAGGCAGTTGCCCGTGCCGGTGTCGGACATTTGATTTTGGTCGATTTTGACCGCTTTGATCTCACCAATATCAATCGACAGATATTGGCGTTGACCTCATCCGTAGGGCGGAAAAAGACCGATGTCGCCCGGGAGCGCGTTGCCGAAATCAATCCCGCCTGTCGGGTGGAAACATTTGATATGTTTGTCAATGCCGATACGCTGCCGCAGTTGCTGAATCTAAAGGTGGATTATGTAATTGACGCCATAGACGCGCTTAATTCCAAATGCTGTTTGATCGAAGCGCTTTGTCAGGCCGGTATTCCGTTTATTTCTTCCATGGGAGCAGCGCTGCGTTCCGACCCCTCGCGTGTTCGCTGCGGCCGCTTGAGCGACACCAAAAATTGCAGCCTTTCGAAGTTTATTCGCAAGCGCCTTCGCAAGCGCGGCATTGACCTCGGAAAAATAAGCTGCGTTTTTTCCGACGAGCAGATATCGCCGCCCGCAGGAGCGATTGCGGAAAGCGAAGACGCTGGGAATGAAAGCAACGGCCGCAAACGCGCGGCACTGGGCTCTCTGCCGACCATCACCGCCATCTTCGGACTGACGGCGGCCAATTATGTCATCAAGGCGCTCTCTATGGCGCCGAAAGCTTAAAAAGCAGCTCAAAACTCGGTTTATTTGCTTGATATAAAAAAAGAATTAGACTAATTTTAAACATATTGGGAAAATTTTTAAATATTGGGAATAAAATAATGAAAATGATAAAGCCCATCGTCAATGTTTCCAAGATTATTGATAATTTTGACGCCGTCGTTGTCGGTTTATACGGCGTGTTGACCGATGGTGCCGGCATAAAGTCTGAGGCGCAGGATGCCTTGATCCGCATGAAAAAAGCCGGCAAGAAAATCATTTTGCTGACCAACTCGTCCATGCGCGTTGCCGCTTTGGTCTCATGGCTGCATGAAAACAAAGTTCCCGTCGCGTTGTTTGATTCCGTCATTTCCGCCGGCGAAATTCTGCATCATCGTCTAAAGGTTCGCAACGGTGAATACGCCGCCGTCGGAACCGCCTATTACAAAATCGGCGATGCGGCCGCGACCGGGATTTTTTCAGGACTTGACTATCAACCTGCGGAAGAAATGCCCAAGGCCGATTTCCTTTATATGGGCGGCGTTGCCGATGCCGAAGATACGATAGACACCTACCGTCCGCTGCTGGAACATGCCGCCGGTTTGGGCATCCCTCTGGTCTGTGCCGGAAACGACACTTCCAGCTACTGTGCCGGCAAAGTCTGCGTCGCTCCCGGTGCCGTAGCCGAACAATATGCCGTCCTGGGCGGAAAAATCATTACGGTCGGCAAGCCCGATGCCAAAATTATGGAATATGCACTGGCGGATTTTGAAGATGTTAAAAAAGAGCGAATTCTGCTGATCGGCGACAATATGACGACCGACATTAAGGGAGCCAATCTGTACGGAATTTCCAGCCTGCTGATTTCCAAAGGCGTACATGTTAATTTTCTGGGCGAGGGATATATTCCCGACGTTGCCAAAACCCGGGAACTGGCCGTTAATTTTGACACTTATCCCGACTTTGTCATCTCCAATCTGCGCTGGTAGGAGCCGATGAAGAAAAAGCTCTATATCGTTACGGCTGCGGTTGCCTGTCTGATTTTGCTGTTTGCCGCCTATGCCGCCTATACCTACACGGAAGACGGATTTGCGCCGGCTTATCCGAATGATGTCGTTTCTCAGTCCAAGGAAATTTCGGCGGAAGAGTTGCGGGCCTTTCTTAAAACCTGGAACCGCTATCTTGCGGAAGGAATGGATAAAGTCGGTTATGCTCAGGTTTCAATGACGGCGTCTTCTTCCTTGAAAGAGGCCAATCCCCGGGTGACGGCATGGCTTGAGCGCAAGAGATGGAACGCCGACCGTTTCTTTTATATTGAGGCCAGACTGCGCGCTATCGTTTCGACCATAAAAAAAGACGAGTTTATTGTCAGAAACAATAAAATGATTTTGGAACAGGCCAAAAACAGCAATGATGCCGATGTGTCCGAAAGTCTGATTAAATATGCCGACGAACAATACAAAAAACTGAATGTCGAAAAAATATCGGCGGCCGAACGGGCTATGGTTACCGCGCAGTTCGATGAAATCGTCAACCTGTTGCAAGGCGCTTCTTCTGCGTCGGACGATGAGGCTATTTAGCCGCTTCAAGCTCCTCTTTCAGCATTTGAATTTCCAGCCATCGGTTTTCGGTGTCTTCCAGTTCTTTCTGCTTTTGAACCAGAGACAGGCTGAGCCGGTCGAATTCTTCGCGGTTGCGGGCATATAAGTCCGCATCGCCGAGTTTTTGTTCAATTCCGGCAATTTCTGCTTCCAGTTTGGCGGCCGTCTGCGGCAGAACGTCAAGCAGCCGCTGCTGATTGTAGCTGAGCTTTGCCGTCTTTGAAGGCTGGGACGCGTCAGGCGTCGGAGCTTTGGTCGGAACCTTTTTGTTTTCTCTGCCTGCGGCCGGCGTTTTGTTAGGGAGCTTTTCCAATAGTTCGCTGTAGCTTCCGGCATGTTCATATACAGTGCCGTCTCCGGGCATATAGATGACGGATGTGACAATCCGGTCAAGAAAATCGCGGTCATGGCTGACGACCAGCAATGTACCCTCATAATCGCTCAAAACTTCCTGCAACAGGTCCAGCGTATCCATATCCAAATCGTTGGTCGGTTCGTCCAAAACCAGAAAATTTGACGGTTGAGCCAGAGCGACCGCCAGCATCAGACGGTTTTTCTCGCCGCCGGACAATGCCGAAACCGGACAATGAGCCTGGTCCGGGCGGAAAAGAAAATCTTTCAGATAAGCCACCACATGGCGGTAGGAACCCCGGACCAGAATATGGTCGCCTTTGTCGCACAGGGTCTGCCATAAGGTTTTTTTCGGATCCAGCGACATCCGGTTTTGGTCAAAATAGGCTTCTTCCAGATTTTTGCCGATTCTGACAAAGCCGCTGTCGGGCGCCAGACGTTTGGTCAACAGCTTGATCAAGGTGGTTTTGCCGGCGCCGTTGGGGCCGACGATGCCGATTTTGTTGCCTTTGATGACCCGGGTGGAAAATTCTTTGACAATAATGCGGGCACCGAAAGCTTTGCTGATGTTTTTGGCTTCAATGACCATCTTGGAGCGAAAATCGCCTTCTTCAACGTTCAAATCTATTTTGCCGATTTGTTTCATTTGTTCCCGGCGCTCGATTCTCAGCTGTTGCAGCCGGCGCAGACGCCCCTGATTGCGTCTTCTGCGGGCGGTAACGCCCTTGTGCAGCCATTCGGTTTCTTCTTCCAGTTTTTTGTTAAGGTTCTTTTGCTCGATAATTTCCTGTTCAATGACCTGTTCCTGCCATTCTTCAAAAAACTGAAAGCCTCTGTTGTTGCGCCGCATGATGCCGCGGTCCAGCCAGAAGGTCGTCTGGGAGACGCGTTTCAAAAACATCCTGTCATGCGAGATGACCACAACCGCTCCTTTGAACTGACTGATAATGTCTTCAAGTATTTCAATGGCGGCAATGTCCAGGTGATTGGTCGGTTCGTCCAGAAGCAGAATGTCGGGCTCGCCGATCAGCGTTTTGGCCAGAGCTGCTTTTCGCCTTTCGCCGCCGGAAGCGGTCGCAGGGTTTTGCTCCGCGGCAATGGCAAACTGCTGAATCAGAATGTCGGCCTTATATTCTTCGCCGTGTCCGCTGCCTGGCAGACCCGACAACACGACTTCCCGCAGGGTGTTAAATCCGGAAAAATCCGGCTCCTGTGGCATGTAAGCGATTTTTATGCCCGGTTGGATGAATATTTCGGCGCGATCGGCCTCCATCACGCCAGAAATGACTTTCAGCAGTGTTGATTTGCCCGAACCGTTGCGCCCCACCAGCGATATCTTATCGCCGCGGTTGATGTAGAGGTCAACGCCGCTGAACAGTTTATTGGCGCCGAAACTGAGCTCGGCGCCTTTAATGGCATAGATAGGCGGTTCGGCGGGCATGGCTATAAGTCTTCTTCAACCAGTTTAATGCCTTCGATCTGCCATTCGACGCCGCGCGCCGCCCATAGAAAAAAGTCGTCGATTTTGTCTTGGGACACGCCGCTCTGGGTGCCGATATGATATATGGTGTCAACGTCTTTGTCCGTCAGTTCGTGGTCGGCAATGGCCAGCATAATCATTTCCCGCACGACATAACGTTTCAGGCGGATGTCTTCAATACCGGAAATGAGTTTGATCAGCTCGGGGGCCTTGAGGCTGCACTTGGTTTTGAGCTTTCTCATGTCAAAACCGATTTCAAACGCGCGTGCCTTGAGATGTTCCAGCTTTTTTTCGTTCAGCTTTTTATCAATGTTTAAAATAAAACACAGCGCGTCCAAATAGACGGCTTTTTGCTCTTCGTTGAAGTTCTTTTTGACGATAGTCATAAAATTTTCTTACCCCGTTTTTTAAGTCGATATGTTTATACAACAGAAAATAAAGATTTGCAAAAAAAAATAAAATAATTATATAATAAGCGCAGTTTTATAAAAAAATAATTAAAAATGGAGTAGCAGATGCCTTTAAAAATTGAGCTGAAACCGCATGAAAGCATTATTATCGGTGAATCTTTGATAACAAATGACGGAGAGCGTACCAGATTTTATATTGAAGGCAATGTTCCGATCCTCCGCGAAAAGTTCATTCTGCGGGAAAAAGAGGCCAACACGCCGAGCAAACGCGTATATTTTGTGGTGCAGCAGATGTATCTTTCCAAAAACGCCGACAAACTCCGCCCGATTTATCTGGAGTATGTGCGCGATTTGCAAAATGCGGCGCCGAGCCTGATTCCCTATATCTCGGTTGTTAATGAAAACATCATTAACGAAGACTATTACAGCGCCATCAAAAATGCCGACAAACTGGTAAAAAAAGAAGACGAGCTGTTCGGTGCGGCTCTTCGCGGCGAAATTTAGTCTAAATAACTGTGGATAAAATAGGTTTTTATCTAACAATTTGCTGAAAAAGTTAATAATTTATTTACAGATATCCTGTCTGAAGGTTTTAGGCGAGTGTAGGCAAAAAGAACCCATATTATTTGATTTATCGCAGAATGCTTTAAAATGTGGTTAAAACTTGTTTGCTTATATGAAACTACAATTATGAAGACGTAATAATAACGGTCCGTTCAAGTAATAAAGCGCGGGCCATATGTTCCACAGTATTGGGAAGAAAAAAAATGGCAGATATTTCACTTACAGCGAGTATGCGCTCCAACCTGTTGTCTTTGCAGAATACGCAAAGCCTGATGGATATGACTCAGGAGCGTCTCTCAACCGGAAAGAAGGTCAACTCGGCAATCGACAATCCTTCTTCCTATTATACCGCTCAATCCTTAAACAACCGCGCAAATGACCTGAGCAGTCTGCTTGACAGCATGGGTCAGGGTATTCAGACCATTAAAGCGGCGGATGAGGCAATCACCACCATCACCTCGTTTGCAGAGCAGGCCAAGGCTATCGCCAATTCGGCACGCGACGTACCGTCTAACTTCGATAAATATGCGATTTCGTCAAACCAGATTTTGGAACCGGTTGAAGGCGATATAATCATGGATGCTCGCGCGGATTTGAGCACTTTTAACCTGAAAGTGTCGGATGCTGACGATACCAAAAAGTTTACCGTGTATCTGGGAGACGGATCAAAGCATGATATTACGGTCAGCGGCGGAAGCGCTAGCGCCGTTGAAGCTAATGTCGTCAATCAGTTGCAGGGCTTGGGCTTAAATGCCAAGGGTGATGGAACGGGCGGTATTATCGTGTCTTCAACCGACGGTTCGGCAATCTCTTGGACCAACGGCACTAATGGTAAAGATGGAGCTACTAATGGCTTGGCAACCTCAACCAGTGCGGCCGTTGTCGTAACCTTGGATGGTACCACCGGCGCCAACTCGGCAACCATTGCCGGTGCAATCAATACTGCGGCAACGACAAAACTTGGCATTGAAGCTGCTGCTGACGGTAAAGCTTTTTCTGTAACTGCTAAAAATAAGCAGTTCATGATTTTTACCGACGGCACGACAGATAATGTAACCGCTCTGAAGACATTGGGTATTGAAGGCAGCCGCAAAGCCGGCGATGCCAGTGCCGAAACGCCGGAACGAACCAGCTATGCCAACCAGTTTAACGAAATTTTGGAACAAATTGACGCTCTGGCCAACGATGCCGGTTACAAAGGCGTAAATCTGCTGCAGGAAAATAATTTGAAAGTTATTTTCAATGAAGATCGCTCCTCAATGATTGAAATTCAGGGGGTCGACGCCAGCTCCAAAGGTCTGGGCATCTCTCAGGCTCAGAATAACTGGCAAAAAGATGCCAGCATTGAAACTTCTATCACTCACATCGAGGACGCGATTTCCAAACTTCGCACTATGGCTTCAGATTTTGGTAACAACTACTCCGTTGTCCAAAGCCGCGAAGAGTTTACCGATAACCTGATTAACGTATTGACTGAAGGCGCCGACAAGCTGACTTTGGCCGATATGAACGAAGAGTCCGCAAACATGCTGGCTCTGCAAACCAGACAGCAACTGGCTATTAACTCTCTGAGTTTGGCTTCTCAGGCAGCCCAGTCAGTTCTGAAATTATTCTGATTGCGGGATATATCTTGCCGTTTTTGTTCCCGGTTGGTTTCCAGCCGGGAAATTTTTTGTGTAAAATAACATTTTATTTACTTCGAGTCGTTTTATTATCCAATTATTAATAATTTTGTTTATATGATGTGAATGAGAAATAAATATTTAGTTCGGTTTTTATGGTCTTTAGTTCTATAATCGGCTGAAAATAAGGCTTAAAGGCTTAACTGTAAGACTAAATAGGGAGCTCTGAAAACGGCGGAGCTGAAAAAAGGCATTGCTAAGGTGCCTAATTTGTGTTAATATAAAATCTGTAATGTTAGTATAACATTCACAGATTAATGTGTTCCAAAGTATTGGAGAAAAAAAATGGCAGATATATCACTTACAGCGAGTATGCGTTCCAATCTGTTGTCGTTGCAGTCCACACAAAGTCTGATGGACATGACGCAGGAACGTCTCTCGACCGGAAAAAAGGTTAACTCGGCAATCGACAACCCTTCTTCCTACTACACCGCTCAATCCTTAAACAACCGCGCGAATGACCTGAGCAGCCTGCTTGACAGCATGGGACAGGGCATTCAAACCATTAAGGCGGCGGATGAAGCAATCACCACCATCACCTCGTTTGCAGAGCAGGCTAAGGCTATTGCCAATTCGGCGCGCGATGTACCGTCGAATTTTGATAAATATGCAATCACCTCCGAAGAAGTAACTTCGCCTGTAAAAGGTGACATCATTATTGATGCGCGTACTGATCTGAGCACTTTTAACCTGAGTGTTGTGGAAGGAGATGACGGTAATAAATTTAGCGTTTATGTTGATGGTAGCAAACATGATATTACGGTCAGCGGCGGAAGCGCTAGCGCCGTTGAAGCTAATGTCGTCAATCAGTTGCAGGGCTTGGG
>CALXRQ010000045.1 GCA_944390895.1 uncultured Alphaproteobacteria bacterium | reverse complement strand
GTGTACGCGGTGCAAAACGTCCGAACCGCCGGCCGTACCATCGGCCACGGCTTCAATGGAAGTGGCGACAATGGTGCCGGTGTCGGCAGAAGAAGGAAGCTCGCTCTTGGGGATTTCCCATACGCCCTGAACACCGGTGGCTTTGTCGCCGTCGATGTAGCCGCCGTTGGTGCCGATCATGGAAGCAATGCGCGAAGAACGGATTTTGGTAAACGTGGGGTCAACCTTGCCGTCGGTGCTGGTTTTGGCAATCAGAACCGTAGTCAGGGCCTTACGTCCGCCGTCGTCGCTTACCTGTTTGATGGCAACGTCAAAACCTTTGAACAGCTTGCCTTCGGCCTGGAAACCAAGCGGGAGATAGTCTTTGAAGTGGTCGATGTTTACAATCTTGCTTTTGGTGTCGGCGCCGGAACCCGCAAAGTCGGAATAGTCTACGGTTGAGGTGGAACTGGTGACCTCGCCGCCGCCGGTGATGGTGCCGTAGTTGTCGCGCAGGTAGTCGTCAATGGCCTTGACTACGGTGCGCACCTGGCTGGCAGCGTTGATGTCCTGCATTTCGGTTGTGCGTTCGGCGGCTTTCTTATAAATAACCGGCGTTACCATGGAGATTAAGCCCAGCATGGCAAGGGCCTCAATCATCATGCTGCCTTTCTGCGTCCGTAATTCGTTAATTTTTCTTAACATGACCGTTCTCCTCAAACCGCTATTCTGTTCCAGTTTCCGCTTGCGGCGTTGTTTCGTTTTGTTTGATTTCGTCGCTGAAGGTCTGGCCATAGTAGTTGTTGGCATATTCGTACAAATACATCAGGCACAGGCCGCCGCTGTTGTTGTTTTCTCCGCACATTTCGGAAAAGCCGCCCGTTTTGGCGATGACCGGCGGAATAATTTTGTTGACTTTGGTTACTTTTTCACCGTCTTTCCAATAAGTGCTTTCAAAGCCTTCCTTACTGCGTACCGCCCAGGTTTTGCAGGAGCTGACGCCGCTGGAATCAATGTCCTTTTCGTAACAGCCGGCAAAACCGAAGCTTTTTTCGTTGCCGATAATGGTTTTCATGGCGTTTATAAAGTCGTTGTTGGGCAGGCCGGTGACAACGTTCAGCCAGCGCTGGGGAATTTTGGTGTAGGTTACCATGTAGCGCTTGTTTTCTTTAACCGTGCAATCGGCAATGGTGCTCTCGGTTTCGGGGTCGGTACAGTAGATTTCGGCCTGAAGCTTATCGTCGTTTTTGAACCCGTAGGGCAGAAAACTCTTGATTTCGTCGCCGATAATGCCAGAGGTATAAAGCAGATTGTCGGCGGCGGTGGTGGAGCCGTCTTCGTTATAAAATTTGGCATAGGGCGGTGTCTGCGAACGAATGTAGCGGCCCGCGGCCTGCTGTTTGATGACCAGTTTGGACACGATGGCCTCGGCCACGGGCTCAACCTCCAGCCGCCGCATGTCGGTGCGCGGAGACAGGTTGAAGGCATAGAGCGTGACCATAAACGTTGCCAATATTACCCAAATGTACATAACTCGTCCTCATAAAAAGAGTTTATCTTATTTTCCATGCTAGCATAATATTTTTGAAATTCATAGGTTTTGTAAGGCAAAAACAGGAAATTTCATATTTCTGAAACAATTTGCGGGCATGGGATTCCGGGTTGTTTTTTCTTTGCGGACATTTTAAGCCAAAATCGATAATTAATCGTTAAAATTGCCGCCAAAACTGAAATTGAGCATATTGAAATTCCGGTTTTACATACTTAGTTATAGAAAAATTTTCAGGATTAATATTTTTTTCATTGGTAATGTCTGATAATGGTTATATATTAGGCTAAAGACTTGGGAGTTGAAAGCTATGATTGTGAAAAGGTTTTTGATACTGGGATTGTTGATGCTGCAACTGCTGCCGGCGGCCAAAGCCGATGACGACATCTTTGCCAACGAAGGCGTCACTTCGTTTCAGCAGAGTGAGGATGCATGGCGCCGCGGCGAGGAAAAAACTCTCGAGAAAAACACCGCTTCCGCAACGCCGGAAATTCTTCCCGAAATTAAAGAAGCCGTAGGGCCGATTGCACTGAATAATCTTGAAAATGCCGAAAAGGTCTTTTGTTATACGGTGGCGCCGCGGCCGGCCGAATATGACGGTTATACGCTGGACGGCATGGCCGTGACCGGTTTTTGTGGCGTGATTAAAGACGAAGTTCGCGACCTGCTTCTTCACGATCTGTTTATGAACAGTAAAAACGTTTTGTTTAATGTGCGCGAGGAATGCGTTATCCGGCCGAAAATCATTTTGAGATTTGTCAAAGGCGTTGATGCTACCGACGTGCTGCTTTCGGCACCGTGCCATTCGTTTACCGTATATTATCCGGGGTTGGTGAAAGTGTTTAACGCCAAGCCGGCGGCGGAAGTTTTGGATACGATTGTCAGTACCATGGAGAAAAACAGAGTGGACTTTATTTCTCCGGCGCTTTTGGATCAGCTGCTGCCGGTCGGCGTGCCGCAAACGGCCGAGCAGAGAGAACTGGTCAGCAAAAGGGCTAAACCGATCCGCGGCTGGGTTGACGACAATAAAAAAGAAGAAGCCCCCAAGACGGAGAAAAAAGGCTGGAATAATCTGGATCTCGGTTTTTGAGCCGGGCAGTTTTTCTACTACAGTCACTCCGGACTTGTTTCTTCTTCTACCGTTACTCCGGGTTAGACCCGGCGTTCAGGTGGATAAGGAATCAATGTTAGGCCTGGATTCTGGTGTCAAGCACCAGAATGACAAAATAGAAAAAGCGCACCAGAATGACAATAAAAAAAGAAAGGTCCGGCATGGCGAAAGTAGTGTAATGTCATCCTGAACGAAGTGAAGCAACGAAGTGAGTGAGCAACGTAGTTGTCGAACTCCATCTCAGCAATATAGTAAGGCTGAGATGCTTCGACAGGCTCAGCATGACAGTTGTGGTAAGGCCGGGATGCTTCGACAGGCTCAGCATGACAGTTGTGGTAAGGCCGGGATGCTTCGACAGGCTCAGCATGACAGTATTAAGCAGTCGGGATGTTTCGTTGCGCTTAACATAATCGGGCTGCGTCCGCAAACGCGAGGGCTACCGATAGACGGTCAGGTTAAACACATTTTCAAGGAAAAACAGCGAGATGAAACAAATCAGGGCGGAAATTGCCGGGGTGGTTATCCAGCCAAGGGCAATGCGGCACAAAATGGACCAGCGAATGCCGCGTCCGCCTTTGGCTATGCCAATGCCCATTACGGCGCCGATAACCGCCTGCGAACTGGAAACCGGAACCAGCGGCAGTGTCGGCAGTCCGTTGGAAGACAATAAGTTTTGCAAACCCTGCGAGGCAAATATAAACAAAACCAAAGACTGGGAAACAACAACAATCCAGGCAATCATCGGCGACATGGACATTACGCCGCTGCCGATGGTGCGGATGATTTTGTGCGAATAAGTAAATACGCCCACGCTGATGGCAATGCCGCCGAGCAGGAACAAAATCTGGGGGCCGCTCAGGACAAAACGGCCGATGTTGAGCGGTGCAAAGGGGCTGGAATCGACAAATACGCCCATGACGTTGGCAATGTTGTTGGCGCCGAGGGCGTAGGCGCCGAAAGCCCCGACCAATATCAGACCGATGCGGGTATATAAATCCTGCCGGATGAGGTGCATTTTGGAATGTTTGATAATCAGTCGAACCAGATAATAGAGCGCGATGGCAATGCCGCCCGAGAGAATCGGACAAATGATCCAGGTGCTGACAATTTTGCTCAAAATGGCATAATCGGTTTCATAGCCGCTGTAAAAGTTCCAGCCGACGATGCTGCCGACAATGGCCTGCGTGGTGGACACGGGCAGGGAACTGTTGACCATCCAATAGACGGCAAGCGCGGCCGAAAGCGCAACCATAAACGCGCCGGGCAGGGCATTGACACTGCCGAGCTCGTCCAGCGTTTTGCTGGTTCCGCCGCCGGCGAAAACCGCGCCTATGATGATAAAAACCGAAGCAATGATTGCCGCAGTGCGAAACTTGACCATTTTGGTGCCGACCGCGGTGCCGAAAATGTTGGCCGCGTCATTGGCTCCGAGCGACCAGCCCAAGAACAAACCGCTGCTTAGAAATATGAAATAGCTCAAGTCCATTAAATGTCTCTTTTAATTGTGAAAATAAGCAGTTCGTCAATGCAGTCTTCGGCAATGTCGGCAATGTCGGCAACTTCGCTGATGATGTTGCAGAGATGAATTTTGTTGGCCAGCGGCATGTCCGAATCAAAAATGGCTTCTTTCATCCGGCCGGAGGTGAGGTCGGTTTCGTGCTCAATAAAATAGACCTTCTGCGAATAATCGCGGACGGTGCTGAAATCGCGGAAAAAGGCGCGGGAGGCGATGGCCATATTTTCGGTGCAGTCGGCAACCTGTTCACACAGTTCGGTCATACGCATATGATATTCGGGCGGAAAGTCGGGGCGCTCAATGTAAAATTTGTAAGAAACCTCGTCAAAGCGGTTGATGATTTTATCCAGATTTTCAACCAGTTCCAGAACATCGGCGCGCAGGTCGGGAATGAGGTTCTGGGCATAGAGCTTGCTTTCGATGTCGCGGCGCAGGCCGTCGGCGTCATGCTCAATCTGTTTTATCTGCTTGCTCAGCTTGCGATATTCTTCGCTGCGCTTTTCCGCCAGAAAAACACGGACCGCCTTCTTGAACGTCATGGCCACGTCGATGATTTTGTCATGGAATAAATCTATTTTGTTTTCCAAAGATTTGGTCTGGGAAAACAAAGAAAACTTAACATGAAACATTTTTTGTCCTTATCGAAAGATGTTTATTTGATTTATTATAGCTCTTAATTATAAAAAAAAGCTTTATAAGTAAACTTATTTTAAACATTTCGTTCTAAATTGCTCTTGTAAATATGATATATATTAGCTAAATTAATATTCGTAATTTTTGTAATTAAACCTTAAGGAATACTATACAATGAGTAAAATCAATTCTTTAGTTGTTTCCGTTGTTGCTTTGGTTGTTGCCATTGCCGCTTTGGTGATGTGCATCCTGTGCTGCAATAAAAACAAACCGGTTGATGTGGCCGAGACCCTTAACAACAATCCGGAAATCATTATTAACGCCATGCAGAACTATGAGCAGAAAATGAGAGAAAACGCTCTGGCCGAAGCTCAGAAACTGATCGACGACAATATGGACGCCCTTGTCAACAATCCGGACTCTCCGGTCGTCGGCAATAAAGACGGCTCTGTTACGGTAGTCGAATTTTTTGACTTCTCCTGCGGTTACTGCCACAGACTGCACCCCACAATGCAGAACATCATTGCCAAAAATCCGGATGTTAAAGTCGTTCTGAAAGAGCTGGCTTTTGTCGCTCCGGTTTCCAACTATGCCGCCAAGGCTGCTTTGGCTGCCAATCTGCAGGGCAAATATGCCGATTTCTGGGATGCCATGATGACCAACAACGGTTTGCTGACCGAAGCAAAAGTTGATGAACTGGCTGTCAAAAACGGCGTTGATCTGGAACAGATGAAGGCCGATATGAACTCTGAGAGAGTCAACCAGATTATGAAAGACACTTCTGATCTGGCCAGCAAGATTCAGGTTAACGGCGTTCCGGCTCTGGTTATCAACGGCAAAATGGTTCAGACTTTGGATGAAAACGTTATCCAGTCTGCAATTGATGCCGCCAAAAAATAAGAGCCTGCGTCAGGTTTTAAGAAAAGGGGTTGTTTATCAACCCCTTTTTTGTGTTTGTTCTGCGGCGGCGCAATTATGAGCGGCGCTCAATGATGAAGTCTGCCAGATCTTTGAGGGTTTGCGCCCGCGTGGAGAATATGCCGAGCGAAGCTTTGGCTTCTTCAACCAGTTCTTTGGCCATTTGACGGGCTTTTTCCAATCCGTACAGGCTGACAAAGGTAGCCTTGCCCTGCGCAGCGTCTTTGTTCAGTGTTTTTCCCATGAGTTCCTGCGAACCTTCGACGTCAAGAATATCATCGGCAATTTGGAAAGCAACGCCGATTTTTCGTGCATAATTGATAACGGCGAGCCGTTCTTCCATCGGCGCGCGGCCCAAAATGGCTCCGGCTTCGCAGGCATAGCGGATTAAACGTCCGGTTTTCATTTCTTCAATGCGTTTTATCAGGCGTTCGCAATCTGTGTCCTGCGGCGCGTTTTCCGCATAGAGGTCAAGCATTTGTCCGGCAATCATTCCGTTATAGGCCCCGGCTGCGTTGGCCAGCAGGTTGACGAGCTCGCAACGGACGCCGGCATCGGCCGATACGGCCTTGTGGCTTAAAAGTTCAAAACTCTGGGTCAGAAGCCCGTCGCCGGCCAAAATGGCGGTAGCCTCGTCAAACTGCTTATGGCAGGTCGGTTTGCCGCGGCGCAGGTCGTCGTTGTCCATGGCGGGCAGGTCGTCGTGAATGAGCGAATAGGAATGGAGCATTTCCAGCGCGGCGCCGGTTTGTGCGGCGGCGGGAAACAGCGGAACGTCAAAGAGTTTGGCCGTTTCGCAGACCAAAAACGGCCGCAGGCGTTTGCCGCCGTTCATGACGGAATATTTCATCGCTTCGACAACGCGTTTTTCGGCACCGTCGGGCAAGGGAAAAAATTGTTCTATGTAATCGTTGAAACGAAGAGAAAATTCTTTAAGGCGGTTTTGAATGTCAGTCATTATTCTTCCACATGGTCTAAGGGGGCGGAGGTTAAGTCGCCGTTGGGGGCGATTTCGATTTTTTCGATTTTCATTTGGGCATCTTTGAGTTTGTTTTCGCATAGTTTTTTTAAGGCAACGGCTTTTTCGTATGCCAAAACGGCGTCGTCGAGCTTGATGCGTCCGCTTTCCAGCTCGCGGACAATGGCTTCCAGCTGGGCGATGGCTTCTTCAAAATTTAAGTCGTTTATTTCATTTTCTGACATGGCTCCTCCTTTAAATTCTAAAACATTTTATTATATATTCCGGTTAAAGGCAATTTAAAAGTAGAACTTAGGTATTATGTATATAAATATATATGGCAATTTGTTTTAATATAACTATCCGCGTATTTGAAAATATGCTAAATTATTAATGTAATAATGTATGGAGGTCTAAATGAAAAACTTTGCAATTGATGAAGGGTCAAGATTATTGAAAGCCCTTGGAAACCCCAAAAGACTGGAAATTTTGTTTCATCTGCTGGGACGGGAGCTGAACGTGGGCGAAATGGAAAAAATCGTGGGACTGAGCCAGTCCGCGCTTTCGCAGCACCTTGCCATTCTCCGCAGCGAGAATATTGTCAAGACGCGCCGCGAAGCCCAGACGATTTTTTATTCAATCAAAAGCGACAAGGTTATCAAAATGCTGAACTTTCTGGACTCTGTTTACAATAATCATTACGGAGTTCGCTGAGCGGAGCATTATTACATTAATCTGATTTGGCATCTTCAGTTACAACAGTCCCGTCCATTTCCGGGGCTGTTTTTTTGAGGCAGATGCTCTTTTTTTGGGGATCAAAACTGATGCTGAGCCGGCCGCTGCGCAGTTCTACGGCCATACGGCCGAAGATGTCATGGCGCCAGCCTTTTAAAACCGGATTGTTTTTGTCTTTGAACGAGGCCAGCATTTTCAATTCGTCGTCATCGGCAATGAGTTTGGCCACGACGCCTTCTTCCTGGCTTCTGATTTTAAGCAGCAGCTTTAAGAGTTCGTAGAGCGCCGAGCAGCTGTGAGAAAGGCTCTTTTCTTTAGGCGGGGTAACATAGTTTTCCGGCGCAATGCCGCGGCAGAAAGAAAGAACATCCAAAATTTCTCCGGCAAGCTTGCCGTTGACAACGTCTTTGCGGATGTTGCGGATCTGAGCCAATTCTTCCGGGGTTTGGGGACAGCTGGCGGCAATGTTCAACAGGCAGTCGTCTTTAATTATGGACTGACGCGGGGTGTTTTTGAGCTGCGCGCGTTTCTCGCGCCAGGCGGCCAGCTCGCGAAGAACGGTCAGAAAACGGGCGTTATGCGAGCGGTGTTTTATCTTCTGCCAGGCATCTTCGGGATTGACATAGTAGGTTTGGGGATCGCAGAGTGTGTTGATTTCATCCTGAAACCAACTTTCACGTCCGGATTTTTGAAGTTCCTGTTTAAAATATTCGTAGATGTGAACCAAATGGGTTACGTCGCTCAGGGCATATTCAAGCTGTTTGGGGTTTAGCGGCCGGCTGCTCCAGTTGGTGAAGCGGCAGGACTTGTCCAGCTCAAGCTTGAGAATGCTGTTGACCAGACTTTCGTAGCTGGGGGATTCGCCATAACCGCAGACCTGAGCCGCAATCTGGGTATCAAAAATGGGAAACGGCGTTTTGCCGGTCAGAAAATACAGAATCTCGATGTCCTGGCGTCCGGAATGGAAAACTTTGACGATGGCGGGGTCTTGCAGAATGTCAAAGAAGCTGTTCATTATGAGCTTTTTTGACATCGGGTCGATGATGGCGGCCTGCTCCGGGGTTCCGACCTGAATCAGGCAAAGCTCGGCATAGTAGGTCTTTTCGCGCAGAAATTCCAAATCAACGGTGATGAATTTTTGGGTTTTAAGATGGCGGCAGAATTCTTCCAGATCGTCGGTGGTCTCAATTAAGTGTATCATCTTTTTTCATATTCCGGTTAAACACAATTGTTTTTTATAAAACAATCGGACGTTGGATTCAACAATATTTTACGACGGATGATAAAATGAATTTTGAAAATTTGTCTAGACGTCGGTGCGAAATTATGTTATGTTGGCGGCCGAAATTGGTATTATATCGGAATAATTGTGTGTAGACTTTGCTGCAATGCAAGGTTTGACGGATATATGTTTCCCATAGTTTAATTTAGTCTTTATAAAATAAGGTTATTTCGCGACGCCTGAAGATTGCGAATTTATTTTTAAATTTTATTGTTATGAATCTACAAATTATCGTGAGAAAAAATTTTGACGACGTTGATTTAATCGTTAAATCAGGAACCGCGGTTCCAGTGGAATGCAGTTTTGGCTCCAAATCCGTGGTTGACGGTTTGCAGATGGACCATCACGGCGAGATGTCGCATCTTGAGAGCGTGGCCATTCGCGCCTATCGAGATTTTTTCGGACGGAATGCGGACAGGCCGTTTATTGTCAACCATATTGACGCCGACAACACTTTTGCGATAGCTGCAATGGGGGGATTGCTTCCGCATCCGGACAACAAATATGCTGAACGGCTGCCGGAAAATCTGCGTGCCGTATGGCAAAAAGACGTGTCGGCGTTGGCAGAAACGATTGCCACTGTCGATACGGATCCGATCGGCCGGGACATCTTGTCAATGCCGTTCGGCGAGGTGTTGGTGACATGGAATGCAATGTATGGCAACGGCGCCGAGGATGAACTGTCGGCTTTGGCCGCAATTCAGGGGTGGCGCTGGCTGTTAACCAACCGCAATGCCGTTCCGTTTATAAAAATGGCGGCGGAACTGGAAAACAGCCGAGCGGCTAACGCTTTGCTCGACCTCCGGGAACGCGGAGAGAAATTCGGGGCGGTGATGCTGATTAACGGAAGCCGGGTTTTCGGTTTCAACGAATGGTATCAGCGCCGGGACGATGAAGATTGTCCGGAACACATTGACGGCTGGGATAATCCGGTTGTGATATCTTTGGTTGAAAATGCCGGTAACATTACCATCGGCTGCCCCAATCAGCGTGTGGCCGAGAAATTGTTCGGTCTGGGCGGACTGAAAAATGTTTTTGCCCGATTGAATACGGTTTTCGGCCTGTCCGGAAACGATGGTTTCGGCGGCAGAGAAGTTATCGGCGGCAGTCCGCGCGGCCGCGTGATGACGCAGGACGAACTGCGGCTGACAGCCCGTACGGTTGACCAGATGATTGTCTGAGATATTTGTAAAAACGATGAGGGGAGGGTAAAACCTTCCCTTATTTTTTTTACGGTGTGAGATAAATGTTGATTTTGTCTAAAAATGTGATAAAACAAAAGAAGTTTTGTATTTTTTTAGATTTATTAACTTAAAATTTTCAAAAATGAGAAATTTTGCTTTTTTTGTTACCGTGGGCAGTGAAAAATATTTTCACGAGCAGCTTGCAAAACTGAAAAGCTCCGGTGTGAACATTGATGCTTATCCGGCTCTGGACAACAGAATCAAGTGTGGTCA
>CALXRQ010000044.1 GCA_944390895.1 uncultured Alphaproteobacteria bacterium | reverse complement strand
CTTCCATACCTTCTTATAGCATCGTCGTCGTGAGCATTCAACCCCCATTAAAATGGGGGTAGTCTGTAAGGCACTAATACAACAATAAATTACCATCAGAATGGTAATTTTCACAAAAACGTCACATAAAACACAAAATATTATGTATTTAACCGCCGCGCGTTTGTCAACCTTTTGGGTATCGGAGCTGGATGTGGGGTTGAAATGTGTCAAATTCTGATTATTTCTTTGTCAGAACCTAAATCATCTGGAGAATCGTTATGGGTACATTTTTGAAATATCTTTTTTATATTGCTTTGGTTGTTGTCATTTATCTGGTCGGAAAAGGCGTTTATGAGGGACAGATTGATGAAAAGACGACAGTTGGACAAGTGGTAAGCGATATCGGCACCGGTACTAAGGAAATGGTTAAAAGCGGCGTCAATGCTACCGAGAACGCGATTGACAATTATAAAAAGACGCCAAAAGAAGATATTAATTTGGCAGAGTAGTGAAAAGCCCCGCAATCCGCGGGGCTTTTTTCAGGCCTTTTTGGCTTCGATGATTTTTAAGGCATCGTCAAGCGTCAGTTCCTTGTCCTTAAATTCTTTGGGAATGGCATAATTGTTTTTGCCCCACTTGAGGTAAGGACCATAACGTCCGGAATTTAAAGTAATATCTTTTTTGTCTTTGGGGTGGACGCCCAGAGATTTTCCGACCGGGCGTTCGGCAACGCCTTTTAAAATCTCTTCGGCACGTTCTAAAGTGATGTTAAAGATGTTGTCGTTTCCGGTCAGGGATTTGGATTTGTTTCCCCGTTTGATATAAGGACCGAATTTTCCGATGTTAACCTCAATGTCGTTTCCGAGTTTTTTAGGTAAACTCAACAATATAGAAGCCTGTTCTAAAGTAATTTCTTCAGGTTTTATATTTTTAGGCAAAGCGGAACGTTTGGGTTTCTCGGTAGTGGCCGTCGCGTCTTCGCCAAGCTGTAAATAGAAACCGTAAGGGCCTTTTTTAAGGTAAATTTTGAGGCCGTTCATTTCTCCCAAGGTCTTATCTTCGGGATTGGCCGGTTTGGGCGTATCGTTGGCCGCTTCTTCCATAGCGTCGGTCAGCGGTTTGGTGTATTTGCACTCGGGATAGTTGGAACAGCCGATGAAAGCGCCGAATTTGCCGAGCTTGATGCTCAGGCGGCCTTTGCCGCATTCGGGACAGACGCGCGGATCGGAGCCGTCTTCGCGCGGCGGGAAAAGGTGATATGACAGGACTTCGTCAATCTTATTGATGACTTCGCTGATTTGCAACGGCTGCACGGCGGAAATGTTTTTGATGAACTTGGCCCAGAAACCGGCTAACAGTTTTTTCCATTCCATTTCGCCGGCGGAAACGTCATCCAAGAACTCTTCCAGCTGCGCGGTAAAGTCATATTCGACATATTTTTTGAAGTAGTTTTCCAAAAATACGGTCACGATGCGGCCGCGATCTTCAGGAATGAAGCGCAGTTTTTCGACGCGGACGTATTTGCGTTCCTGCAAAACGGAGATAATGCTGGCATAAGTTGACGGACGGCCGATGCCGAGTTCTTCAAGCTTTTTGACCAGACTGGCTTCGGTGAAGCGCGGCGGCGGGGTGGTGAAATGCTGCTCGGGCGTGATTTCGCCTTTGTCAACTTTTTCGCCTTCGGCAACGTTCGGCAAAATGCGGTTTTCATCATCGTCATCGCTGTCGTCTTTGCTTTCTTGATAAAGTTTGAGAAAACCGTCAAAATCAATGACCTGTCCGTTGGCGCGCAAAACGATTTTTTGGTCTTCCGAGGTTGAATCAATAACAACTTTGTCCAATACGGCAGGGTTCATCTGGCAGGCAACGGTGCGTTTCCAGATCAGTTCGTAAAGTTTGTGCGCATCGGCGTCCAAACGTGCCTCCAGTTTTTTGGGCGTGTCCATAATATGGGCGGGACGAATGGCTTCATGCGCTTCCTGCGCGTTTTTGGATTTAGTTTTATATTCTTTGGCGGTTTTGGGCAGATAAGCCTCGCCGAAATATTTTATAATGGCTTCGCGGCAGGCGTCGATGGCCTCTTTGGAAAGGTTGACGGCATCGGTACGCATGTAGGTGATTAAACCGTCTTCATAGAGTTTTTGCGCCACCTGCATGGTTTTTTTGGCGCTGAAACGCAGTTTTCTGGCAGCTTCCTGTTGCAGGGTGGAGGTTGTGAACGGCGGCGACGGATAACGGTTGGCTTTTTTGCGCTCAACGTTTGAAACGGCAAAATTCTGTGCTTCGATTTTAGCTTTGGCCTCCATGGCCCTGGCTTCGGAATTCAGGTCAAATTTTTCGAGTTTGCTGCCGTCAAGCGTAATCAGGCGTGATTTTATGACGGCTTTGGATGCCGTGAACAGTTCGGCGTCTACCGTCCAATATTCTTCGCTTTTGAACTTTTCAATTTCGGTTTCGCGGTCGCAAATCAGGCGCAGAGCGACGGACTGGACGCGGCCGGCCGATTTTGAGCCCGGAAGTTTGCGCCACAGAACCGGTGACAATGTAAAGCCCACCAGATAGTCAAGCGCCCGGCGCGCCATATAGGCCGAGACCAGATTGTCATCGATGGTACGCGGATTTTTAATGGCTTCGGTTACGGCGTTTTTGGTAATTTCGTGAAAGACGACGCGTTCGATTTTTTTGCCGGCGATTTTTTTGCGGGCGGTCAGTTCTTCCAATATATGCCAGGCAATGGCTTCTCCCTCTCTATCCGGGTCGGATGCGAGAATGATGGTATCGGCGTCTTTAACGGCGGAAATAATGTCTTTGAGGCGTTTTTGGCCGCCGGGGGAAAGTTCCCAGGTCATGGCAAAATCCTGATCGGGCAGCACCGAACCGTCTTTGCTCGGCAGATCGCGAATGTGGCCGAAGCTGGCCAGAACGTTATAGTCTTTGCCGAGATATTTGTTGATGGTTTTGGCTTTTGCCGGAGATTCTACGATAACGAGCTTCATTTTTTCTACCTATTTGATTAAGGCTACCTTGTTGCCGGGCTGACGTTCTATCCTGCCTTCCATTTCCAGTTTCAGGAGTTCCAGAGAAACCTCCGAAGCGCCGAGACCGCTGGAGCGGATGATCTCATCGACATAAACGCCTTCACTGTTCAGGCAATCTATGACCGAGGACTTTTCCGCCGGCATGACATCATCTGATATTTGTTCTTGAGGAATATCGACATTTTTTTGCAACTTGTCAACATATTGTATAATTTGTTTTTGATTATTGAGACTTAAAACTTCCAAAATGTCGGCGGCGTTTTCAGCCAACGTTGCGCCATCCTTAATTAATTTGTTGGGGCCGAGGGCGCGGGCATCCTGTGGAGAACCGGGTATGGCAAAAACGTCTTTGCCCTGTTCCAGAGCCAGCCGGGCAGTGATGAGCGAGCCGGAATGCATGGTGGCTTCAACGACAAGCGTTCCCAGCGAAAGAGCCGAGACGATGCGGTTGCGGCGCGGAAAGTTGCCGCTTTGGGGCTGGGTGCCGAGCGGAAATTCGGAAACAACGACGCCCTGACTGATGATTTGATTGTATAAAAACTGATTTTCCGCCGGGTAAACAATGTCGGCGCCGGTGCCCAAAACTGCCAACGTCGGTCCGTTTTGAGCATTGGCGTACATTGCGCCTTTGTGCGCTGCGCCGTCAATGCCGCGGGCCATGCCGGAGATAATCAACACGCCGCTGTTGGTGAGGTCATAGGCAATTCTTGAGGCGGTTTTGCGCCCGTTGACGGAAGCGTTGCGCGCACCGACAATCGACAGGGAAACAGGGCGGTTAAGCAGTTCGACGTTTCCGGCGGCATAAAGAAGCGGCGGTGCGTCGTCAATATGTCTCAGAGCCTGCGGATAGAGTTCGGAGGTGCGGGGAATAATACGGATGTTTTTTGACGAGGCCAGCTCGACTTCCCGGCGTGCCAGTTCCCGCGGAAAAATCTTAAAACGGGGATTGCCGCCGAGTTCGTCCAGAGCGGCAGCCGCGGTTTGGTGGCGGCCGAGCAGTTTGTAAAAGGTTACGGGACCGATGTTTTCGGTGTTAATCAGTTGAATCCAGTCTAAAAGCTGCTCGTCTTGTTTCATTTACTGTGCTTTTTCCTTTTTCTTAAAACTGATTTTGCTTTCTTCACCTTTAAGCAGACGATGAATATTGGCATGATGGCGAACCAGCACCAAAACGGCAATGCCGGTGTAAAAAATGCAATAGACCGGCGTGGCCATAAAAAAGGCATATAGAGGAACCAAAGCTGCGGCGGTGATTGCCGACAGGGATGAATATCTGAAAATGAAAGCCATTACCAGCCAGGTCAGCAGAGCCAAAAGTGCAAGCTGCCAATTGGTGGCAAGAAGAAAACCAAAAGTGGACGCAACGCCTTTGCCGCCTTTGAACTTGAGCCAGACCGGAAAGTTGTGTCCCAGTACGCCGCAGGTGCCGGCAATGAGTTCGGCCATGATGTTGGTTTCGGTGAAGAAACCCCAGAAAATGTATGGTTGCGGCGTTACCAGCTTATAGGCGGCAAAAGCGGCGATACCGGCTTTGGAGGCATCCAGCAGGACGGTTAAAACGGCCAAATCTTTGCGTCCGGTACGCAGAACATTGGTGGCGCCGATGTTGCCGGAGCCGATTTTGCGAATGTCGCCCAGACCGGCCAGACGGGTCAGAACCAGACCGAAGGGGATTGAACCTAATATGTAGCCGCCGAGGGCAGCGGCGAGAAAAGTCATTTCAATGCTCATTGGACAAACTCTTAATATATTGTTGAAACTTTTTTTAGTATTAAACGCAAGGTTTTTATCTTTCAACTTTATTTTTCCGTTTGTCCTACGGAGAAGGCGATTTTTTTATGGAAAAAGTGGAAAAATATAGGTGACAAAACGATTAAATCAGATAATATTGGAAAAAATTAATAAAGGACGTCTGAAATATGAAACCGATATATAAGAGGATTTTGCTGAAACTTTCGGGTGAAGGCCTGATGGGTGACAAGAGTTTCGGCATGTCCGCCGAGGTTATCGAAAATCTGGCCCGTCAGATTAAGGCGGTTCACGACGCCGGGGTCGAGGTCTGCGTCGTGGTCGGCGGCGGCAACATCTTCCGGGGTGCCAAAGAAGCCTCCAAGGGAATGAACCGCACGGTGGCCGACCATGTCGGAATGCTGGCGACGGTAATGAACGCCCTGTATATACAAAACGCGCTGGAGAAGAACGGTACGTCGGCAAGGGTGCTTTCGGGGCTGAACATCCCGGAAGTGTGTGAGCATTATGTATACCGCCGCGCGCTTCGGCATTTGGAAAAAGGACGCGTGGTAATTTTTGCGGCAGGCACCGGCAACCCTTATTTTACAACGGATACGGGCGCCGCGCTCAGAGCCTCGGAAATGCAGTGTGATGTTTTGCTGAAGGCGACGCAGGTTGACGGCGTTTATGACAGCGACCCGAAAACCAATCCGCAGGCAGTGCGTTATGATACGGTTTCGTATGACGAAGTTATTGAGAAACAACTGAAGGTGATGGACATTGCGGCCATTGCGCTGGCGAGGGAAAACAATATTCCGGTCGTGGTTTTTGCCCAGAGCGGCAAAGACGCTTTGGAAAAAGTTGTTTCGGGAAAAGGAAATTTTACTGTAATTAAAAAAGAGGTGTAATTTTATGGCTGATTATAATGACATTAAACAAGATGCGAAAACCCGCATGGAAAAAAGCCTGGAATCTTTAAAGAACGATTTCAGCGGTCTGCGCGCCGGACGGGCTCACGCCAGTCTTTTGGACGGAATTATGGTTGAGGCATACGGTTCTCAAAGTCCGTTGTCGCAGGTCGGTACCGTAAGCGTTCCCGACGCCAGGACTTTGTCGGTGAGCGTGTGGGACAAAGGGTTGGCCAAGTCCGTGGAGAAGGCAATCAGGGAATCCGATTTGGGATTGAATCCCGTTTCCGACGGACAGCTGATCAGAATTCCGATTCCGCCGTTGAGCGAAGAACGCCGCAAAGAACTGGTTAAAGTGGCCGGCAAATATTCGGAACAGGGCAAAATCGCCGTCCGCAACGTACGCAGAGACGCGCTGGACGGGATAAAGAAACTCAAAAAAGACAATGAAATTTCCGAGGACGAAGAAAAGAAGTATGAAAACGAAATCCAGAAACTGACGGACGAGACCATCAAGAAAATCGACGAGGAACTGGCCCGTAAAGAAAAGGATATTCTTCAAGTGTAGTTTGCCGGGGAATGTCCGGCGCGGCGAAATCGACAGGATCGCGGCTGTTTGTGCGGGTCGTTTTGCGTTTGCGGGCATTTTGTTTATCACTCCGGATTAAACTTGAGATTAATATAGAAGATATAAGGCTGTTTTAGTTTTGAGTACTGACGAAAATAAATTAGACCATATTGCCATTATCATGGACGGAAACGGGCGCTGGGCCAAAAAGAGAGGGTTGCCGCGTTTGATGGGGCACAAGAAAGGCGCGGAGGCGGTCAAAGAAATCACCAAAGTGGCCGCCAATCTCGGGGTCAAATATCTGACCCTTTATGCTTTTTCCACCGAAAACTGGAATCGGGATTCCGAGGAGGTTGAGTCTCTGATGGACTTGCTGCGCCAGTATCTTAAAAGCGATTTGAAGGAAGTTCAGGAAAACGGCGTGCGCATCAGATTTATCGGCGAACGCTCGATGCTGGCTTCCGATATTGTCGAGAGCATGAACAGACTGGAGGCCGAGACGGCACAGAATGACAAGATGACCCTTTGTCTGGCCATCAGTTACGGTTCCAGACAGGAAATCGTCAATGCGGCGCGGAAAATTGCCGAACTGGCAAAAAGAGGGGATATTCAACCGGAAGATGTTGATGTCAAAATGTTTTCGGGTATGCTCTATACACAGGACATTCCGGATCCGGACCTTTTGATCAGAACCAGCGGCGAACAGCGGCTCAGCAATTATCTGCTGTGGCAGCTGGCTTATGCCGAGTTCTTTTTTTCAGATGTGTTGTGGCCGGATTTTGACGAGAAGACCTTAACCGATATTATTGCGGATTTTAAGTCCAGGGAGAGAAGATATGGAAAAGTCAAAAACTAGTTCTATTGTTAAGCGGATTGTAACGGCGCTGGTTTTGGTTCCCGTAACCGTCGGGGTTCTTTATGCCGGTTATCCTTATGTTCAGGTCATGGCGCTGGTTTTTGGCGGAATGATGGCTTGGGAATGGTCAAATATGGTACCGAATAAAGGAAACGGCACTTATGGTATTGTTTATGCGCTGGCGGTTGCCGCAGCTATTTTTGCCACAAGTCCGTGGGCGGTTGCGGCCGTGGTTGCGGGTGCTGCCGTATTGGTCTGGATTAAGGCTCGCGGAGAGGTGCGGCGGCATCTTCTGACGCTGGGCGTGTTGTATATTTCAATCGGAATCGGTTCTTTGGTCTGGCTGTACGGGCAGGTCGGTTTTTTGGACACAATGTGGTTTTTGCTGATGGTCTGGGGCGTTGATACCGGCGGTTATGTCGTCGGCAGCACGGTAAAAGGCCCGAAACTGGCGCCGAAAATCAGTCCCAACAAAACCTGGTCCGGGCTGTTGGGCGGCGTGGTTCTTTCGGTTCTGGTCAGCATTGCCTACAGTTATGCCTTTACGGAACAGAACCATGTGCTGTTTTATGCGGTCTTGGGCGGAATCATTGCCGTTATCGCCCAGATAGGCGATTTGGTCGAATCTTATATCAAACGCAGTCTGGGAATTAAAGATTCGAGCAACCTTATTCCCGGACACGGCGGCGCGTTTGACCGAATCGACGGTTTGATTTTTGCGGCACCGCTGGTGTTTTTGTTATTCAGATACGGTGTTTCTTTTAATTAGTTAGGGTATTGTGCAATTATGGATTGGCTGGTTAATTTGATTTATTATGTCGTACCGTTTGTGGTACTGCTCGGAATTTTGGTGTTTGTGCATGAGCTCGGGCATTATCTGGTGGCTAAGTTTTCGGGGGTCCAGGTCGAAGCTTTTTCTATCGGTTTCGGCAAGGAGTTGTGGGGTTTTGTCGATAAATCCGGCACCAGATGGAAAATCAGCGCCATTCCGTTGGGGGGCTATTGTCAGTTCTTGGGAGACGGTGACGAGACGAGCACGACTTCCGAAGCCAAGGCGCTGACTGAAGAGCAGAAGAAAAAAGCTTTCGCTTATCAGTCTCCGTTTAAAAAACTTCTGATTTCTCTGGCCGGTCCGGCGGCAAATTACGTGTTTGCGGTTTTGATTTTTGCAAGCATTTTTTATTTTATCGGCAAGATTGAGTTTCCGCCGGTGGTAGGTGAGGTGGTCAAAGGCGGTGCGGCCGAGCAGGCCGGCATTTTGCCCAAAGACCGCATTCTCAGCGTAAACGGCAAAAAGGTGGACAGTTTTACCGATGTGCGCCGTGAGGTGGAGCTGAATACGGAAGAGAAAGTCCGGGTGGAACTGGAGCGCGGCGGCAAAGTAATCAAGCTGGCTTTTCCGCTTCAGTATATTGAAATCGAAAACGATGCGGCACTGGACAAGACGGAAACCAGACGCCCGATGCTGGGAATCCGCTCCGTGAACGTGGTCGAAGTCCAAAAGCTGGATTTGAACGTGTTTCAGGCATTGCGCGATGCGGGAATCGAAGTTTGGAACATTACGGATATGACGCTGCGCGGGGTCGGACAAATGATTGTCGGCGAGCGCGGTTCAGAGGAGATCGGCGGCGTTATCAGAATCGCCGAAATGTCCGGGGACATTACGAGACAGCAGGGAATATTGAACCTGTTGGTGTTTATGGCTCTGCTTTCCGTTAATCTGGGTTTGATTAATTTATTCCCGATACCTCTTCTTGACGGTGGACATGTTGTAATTTATCTGATAGAAATTGCAACAAGGAGAGAAATTAACGAAAAAGTTAAAGACGGTTTGTTTAAAGTCGGTTTTGCATTGTTGATTTCGCTGATGGTTTTTGCCACCTGGAACGATGTGGTCCGTTTGTTTAACAGATGGTTTGCTTAATTTATTATAAGGATTGTTCGGATGAAAAATATTAGTGTATTTGCATTGGCATTCACCATGATGACGTCTATGAATGCATATGCTGCGGATGTTTATGTGAGAGATATCAATGTTCAGGGACTGGAACGGGTGGAAACAGAGACGGTTTTGTCTTATATCAATCTGCCGAAGGGCGAGAGCGTTTCTCAGGACCGTTTGGACGATTCATTAAAGCAACTGTATGCAACCGGGCTTTTTACCGATGTGGTTTTCAATGTGAAAAACAACGGACTGTTGGAAATCAGAGTGGTTGAAAATCCGATTATCAACAAAAGGGTTTTCGACGGCAACGACAAAGTCAGCGATGAAATGCTTGAAAAAGAAGTCAGCCTGAAGTCTGGTGCCATTTATGATCGCGCCAAGGTTCAGGAAGATGTTCAGCGAATCCTTGAAATTTATAAACGTACGGGGCGTTATGCCGCTTCGGTGGAACCCAAAATCATCAAACGCGACCAAAACCGCGTCGATTTGGTTTATGAAATTGACGAAGGCCCGCTGGCCAGCATTACCAAAATCAACTTTATCGGCAATACGCACTATTCGGACGATGATCTGGCTAATGAGATCATGAGCAAGGAAAGCCGCTGGTATAGGATTTTCTCAAGTTCGGAGAATTATGATGCCGAAAAGACCAATTATGACAAAGAGTTGCTGCGCCGTTTCTATATGAAACGCGGTTATGCCGATTTCCGCGTCATTTCGGCAGTTGCGGAACTGAGCCCCGACAAGAAGTCGTTTGTGTTGAACTATGTCGTTGATGAGGGCAAACGCTATAAAGTCAGCGATATTACGGTTAATTCCGAAATTGCGGATGTCGACGTTGCGCCGATGTATGAGCTGGTTGACTTTGAAAAAGGCGACTGGTTTAACGATACCAAGGTTGATGCCAGCGTGGAGGCCATTACCGAAGAGCTTGGCAAAAAAGGTTTTGCTTTCGTCGATGTGGAGCCGGATTTGAAGATGAATACGGCTACGGGCGAGATGAAGGTGGCTTTCAATATCAGGGAAGGCGACCGCGTCTTTGTCAACCGCATTAATATTAAAGGTAACAACCGCACGCATGACGAGGTTATCCGCCGCGAGTTCAGAATCGACGAAGGCGATGCGTTCAACGTTGCCAAAATCAAAGCGTCGCGCAAAAACGTCGAAAACCTGAACTATTTCAGCAAGGTTGACATTCAGACCGTGCCGACGGACGAAAACAAGGCGGACATTGACGTTAATGTTGAAGAAAAATCCACCGGTTACTTTAATGTCGGCGTCGGTTATTCCACGGTTAACGGTATGCTGCTCAGAACCGGCGTAACCGAGAACAACTTCCGCGGCATGGGACAGCAGTTAGGTGTGGATCTCGGTATTTCGCAGCGCACGCAGGAATATAACCTGAGCTTTACCGAGCCTTATTTCTTAAACCGCAACCTGAGTGCCGGCGTTGACCTGTTCCGCACCGAAGAGGATTATCAGGACGAAGGTTCTTACGATACGGATACGACCGGCGGCCGTCTGCGTCTGGGTTGGAAATATACCGACGATTTGTCCCAGTATGTACGTTATACGTATCGCGAAGACAAAATCAGCAATGTTGATGACGATGCTTCCGAATATATTAAGAAAGAGGAAGGCAAGTCTACCGGTTCCATCATCGGACAGACCACGGTCTATGACAAGCGCGACAGCGCCATCAATCCGAAGGAGGGATATTATGTTTCGTTCGGCAATGATGTTGCCGGAGCCGGCGGAGATGAGAAGTTCCTGAAGTTTGATACCAAACTCTATAAATATTATACCATTGCCGACTATTATACCTTTAAGTTCTTTGCCAATGCCGGATATATTACCGGTTATGACGATGATGACGTTCGTTTGTCCAACCGTTATAATCTGGGCGGTTCTACGCTGCGCGGTTTTGACACGGCCGGTATCGGCGCCCGTGACAAACGTACCGGCGACGCTTTGGGCGGTAACTGGATGATTTATTCCGGCGCCGAGGTTTCGTTCCCGATCGGATTGGACGAGCTGGGCGTAAGAGGCCGCACTTTCGTTGATATGGGTATGCTCGGCAAACCGGACGGAATTGATACGCGTGACGTCGATTATTCTTCAACACCGCGTATTGCTGCCGGTTTCGGTTTCCAGTGGCTGTCTCCGATGGGACAGATTGACGTTGACCTGGCGTTCCCGATTGTTAAGGAAGATTACGATGAAACGCAAGCCTTCCGTCTGAACTTCGGCACCAGATTGTAAAAGTCTTTTATATGGCGTTTAGAGCGGTTTTGTTCAGTTTTGAAAAATTCATGTACTATTTTGTACACTAAATTTTCTCGCTTTCAAAACCGCTCCGTCTGCCTGTTTAAGAGTCTTTTATTTTAAGAAGCAAGAAAGGAAAATTGATGGTTGACACGACATTTTTCAAAAATACCGGGCCGTTTACGCTGCAGCAGATTGCCGAAATATGCGGCGCAGAGTTGAGAGACAAAGCGCAGAGCAGTGTTTTGGTGAGCGACATTGCGACAATGGCAAAAGCCGGAAAAAACGAAATTTGCTTTTTCTATGATAAAAAAGCCAAGGCCAAGGCGGCCGAAATCAAATCTGCGGCCTGCGTTACCACGTCGGAGCTGGAAGCCTTGATTCCGGCAGGCGTTGCGGTTTTGGTGACGGAAAATCCGAAACTGGCCTTTTTGAAACTCAATCAGCGGTTTTATTCGGAATATTCTCCGAGAGCCGAGGTTT
>CALXRQ010000043.1 GCA_944390895.1 uncultured Alphaproteobacteria bacterium | reverse complement strand
ACTTTTCATCAACGGAAATTTCCTCCTAAAACTGAAATCAAGTAAATAATAAACATAAAATATATAAATTTTCATTAATAAATATCAATATAATCACGGTTTTATAAAAATATATCACAGTTGAAAAAAACTGTTGCAAAAAAAAATAATGCGGTTTATATTCCGCTCATCGGCACACGATTATGCGTGCGTAGCTCAGTTGGTAGAGCAACTGACTCTTAATCAGTGGGTCCGGGGTTCGAGCCCCCGCGCGCGTACCATTAATAAAACAGCCTCCCTCAGTGGAGGCTGTTTTATTAATGGAAATGAAGACCGGGCTCGAACCCTGAGAGGGCTTGAGGAAAGAAAAACTGCCCGATGGCTGTTTTTCTGACGAAAGGTGCAGACTTGTTAGCGAGCAGGGGAGCGACAGCAACGCCTGCGAACATTACAAGTCAAACGTCCCCGCGCGTTCAATCTATGTTCATACAGCCTCCCTCAGTGGAGGCTGTTTTATTAATGGAAATGAAGACCGGGCTCGAACCCTGAGAGGGCTTGAGGAAAGAAAAACTGCCCGATGGCTGTTTTTCTGACGAAAGGTGCAGACTTGTTAGCGAGCAGGGGAGCGACAGCAACGCCTGCGAACATTACAAGTCAAACGTCCCCGCGCGTTCAATCTATGTTCATACAGCCTCCCTCAGTGGAGGCTGTTTTATTAATGGAAATGAAGACCGGGCTCGAACCCTGAAAATCCTTAATCTTTTCCGCACCCGGCTGTTTTACCGCTGAAATGCCGCCCCAACAAATACCTTGACAAAACAGTCTGATAAGATTAACCTGATAAGGATGAAAGTATGGATTGTGTATGAATTATGAATTTGGCGGCACTTCGATAAATAAAAATATTTTTTTATTTGCCCGATTTTATTCCGTTGTCAGAAAAAATTCTGCGAAGAATTCTTCTTTTGACAGCCGCCGGTGTAATTAATACAGAATCTGATTATTTATTTGATTTAATCGGCAAAGTAATACTTAAAGCGTTAAGTATTACTTTCTTTCTGGAAAATTACACAAAAGACAATCAGGCTTTGTTTCTTTTGCGGTTTCCGTCCGCATTTGAAAACAAAAGCCGTCTTTTGCAAAAATATTTGGGCTGGCTTGCGAAAGTCGGTTTTTCTGAGTTAATTGCAAAGGCGGGGCGGAGTTCAAAATCTGCAAAGATTTTATCCGCCCTTTTTCTTTTTAAACAAATCTTAACTCTGCTGAGGCATTGTTAAAAACGGAGGGAACAATGCTCGAAAAAGAAAAACGGCTCATCAGACAGAAATATGAAGAAACCTGTCCCAGAATAAACAACAGCGAATACCACATCCGTTGGCTGGATGAGAAAATCAAACATTCTTACCAGGTTTTGGGAGCGGGAAACTATATCATTCGTCATGAAAAGGACTTTCATAACCGCACTCCCGAATTTGTCAATATGGCCAAGACGGCCGTTTTGCTGCACGACATCGGTCGTTTTGAAGAAGTCTATCAAAACTATGTCCATCCGCTTGAACATGTTGATCACGGTTTGCTCGGTGCGGAAATTTTACGGAAAATTCCCGCTTACAACCGCCCGGAAATAATACTGGCCGTCAAACATCACGGACATCTGGCACCAAAATTTTACAATGATCCCGAATATGCCGAAATTTCCTCTCCCAAGCTGAGAGCAGATGTCAGAACGGTTCTTTCCGTGGTGATGGACGCTGACAAAATAGCCAATTTCCAGATGATGAAGCGGGAAGCGGAAAAGTTTACCTATCTTTTTTTGAAAAGCCGCACCGCAGAACAGATAGCTATGCCGTTGAGCGCGGACGTCCTGAGCTTTTTTGCCCGGAGAGAGCTGGCTCCCAACAACATTGTCAATTCTTTGAGCGACTATCTTTTGAGCCTGATTTGCTGGATTTTTGACCTCAATTACAAAACCTCTTTTGACTTTTGTCTGAAGCACGGGCTGATAACAAACCTGTTGCATATTTTATCCGAATATAATAAAGATAAAGAGACGCAAAATCAGGTCGAAAATATCGTAGACACTTTTTTAACTGATAAATATCAACAATTTAAGGATTAAACAGATGAAAAAAAGATATGTATTTTTAGGCGTTCTTGTCGCCGCGGTTGCCGCCGGCTACTATTTTATGCCATCTCTTGAAACCATTGTTCAAAAAGTCGTTCACAAATACGGCAGCGAAATCACCGGCACCGATGTCAACCTCAAAGGTTTCAAACTTTCCCTGACCAACGGCGAAGGCACAATCAGCGAAATTACCGTAGCCAATCCTAAAAACTACAGCTCTCCGTATATTTTTCAGTTAGGTGAAATCTCGGTCAAAGTCAACATTAAAAGTCTGACCACCGATACCATTATCATTGATAAAATTGCCGTCAGCAAACCGATTATCACTTACGAAATGCTGTCTTTAACCCAGAACAACATCAGCGAAATCCAGAAAAACGTTGCCAAAAACACCGCTTCTGCCGAAAAACAGGAAACTGCAGCCGCTGAAAAAACCGATACTGAAAAAACGGAATCTTCCAAAAAGGTCATTATCAGGGAATTAACCGTCGAAGGCGGCGAAGTCGTTGCGGTTGCCAACATCAACGGAAAAGCCAACAACCTGAAAGTGGCTCTGCCGAAAATCGTGATGAAAAATATCGGCGAGAACAATAAGAAAGCCAATATTGCGGCCACCATTTCCAAAGTCATTAACACCATTCTGGCAACGGCGTCCAAAACGGTTGTTGAAGGCCAGTTGGCCGACGTTAAAGGCATAGCTCAGGAAAACCTGAACAACGTTGTCGGCAGCGTTAAAGACCGTGTTAAAGAACTCGGCATTTTCGGAAAATAAAATTTCCGATCACAAAAAAACACCCGTTAAAGCCGGGTGTTTTTTTGTGTTTAATCAATTTCGGAAAGCAATATCTTCGGTGTCAGCAGCTGCGGCAAAATCTTATAGTTTACGCCGCTGCCGTTATAATAGACATACAAAGGAATACTGTTGCGTCCGTAGCCTTCAAGCGCTTTGGCAATTTCCGTATCGTCGTTGGTCCAGTCGGCCTGCAGCAGAACAATGCCTTTTTCATGCGCCAGATTGACGAAATCGTCGGACTGCAAAGCCAGCTTTTTGTTAACCAGACAGGTAATGCACCATTTGGCCGTAAAATCAATAAACACCGGTTTGTTCTCTTTAAGCAGCCGTTCGACTTTTTCCGGACTGTAATCCTCCCATTCCACTTTCCGCGTTTGAGCGGCGGCATCATGGTTAATCTGGCTGTAGAGCACCCATACCAGCCAGACACAGGTCAAAAAGACCGGAATGGCAAAAATCTTTTTCAGGATATCCATCCATTTTCCCGGTTTGGGCAAAACGCGGTGAACGGCCTTCGGAAAGAAACCGACCAGCGTAAAGGGCAGGGCATATCCGACGCTCAACGCCACAAACACCGGATAATATACATAAACAGGCTGAGCCAGCGTATAGCCGATGGCAATGCCCATAAACGGCGCCGTGCACGGGCTGGCAATCAAAACCGCAAAAAAACCGGTCATAAAGGCATTTATTTTCCGCCGTGCGAAAGATATGCGCCCGACTCTGTTGGCAAAAGGATTGCGCACGCTGACCACATCAAGCAGCATCAGAAAAATAATAAAGAAAATGACAATCATCACAATCACGAAAATCGGCGACTGCAACTGAAACCCCCAGCCGATCTGCTCGCCCCGGGACCGAAGAAAGACCAATACGCTGGCTATGATCAAAAACGAGGCTATCACGCCGGCCATATACAACAAGGCTTCTATCCTGCTTTTGGCGCGATTAATGGTTCCCTGAGCCAATGATATGGCTTTTATGGTCAGAATAGGAAAAATGCAGGGCATAAAATTCAAAATCAGCCCGCCGGTAAATGCCATGGCCAAAATAACCAGCAAATGCAGATTCGCCGGATTATCGGGTTCCTGAGGCATAAAACTGCTTTGAGAAGCAATGCTTTCTTTGGCAAAACCGTCGCACGGCTCACCGAACTGTTCAACTACCGGCAGACTGAAGTTAAAAATAAATTTCTCTTTGATACACTCTTCCCGGCAGGCCAGCCAGCTGATTTGTCCGTAAATATCCGCTTTCCCTTTCATATTCTCGGGAATTTTTATTTCGGCCAGATAATAGGCTTTGTCGTCATAGCCGTTTTGCACGATTCCGTTGTTTACAAAGTCCTTGCCCAAGCTCCAGCGTTCGTTTTCAATGCGAACCCCGGCCGGCAGCTTCCATTTCACGCTGGTCGGCAGGCCGATTTCTCCGGGATTGTTGGAATAGATATGCCATCCGTCCTTGAGTCTGAACTTCACCAGTACGTCAAGACTTTCTCCGGCGGCAAAAGAATCATATTTCGTCATCACCGACACCGAAACCTTGTCGGTGTTATAATCCTGCATAAAGGCATAGCTCCTGCCGCAAAAGACAAGAGCTATACCCAAACAGATCCAGAATAAAGACAATCTCTTCATCATTAAGGCTTATTCCTTGGGAGCTTTTTTTCCGGCAATCACAAAGTTGTAATAGGCCGTAACCATAATGCTGAATGCTTTTACCAGGCACAAAACGCCCAAAACGATGGCAATCTGCAAAAACCACCCGGGAATAATGCACAGAACAATCAGCGCAACCAGAGTTTCAAACCCTTGAGCCAAACCGCCGAGATAAAAAGGAGACTGCTCCAGCTCAAGTTTTTGAGAAGAGTTGTTCTTGTAAGCGATAACCGCATAGGCCAGCATGGCACAGGCCGCGGCGGCAAACGAAAACAGCAGGAAAGAAGCGGCAACAGCATTCTGAAACGGGTTGGCCAGTGCAAAACCGAAAATCACGCCGGCATAAAAGATATAATCAAGCGTCGCATCCAAAAACACGCCGAAATCCGTTACTTTGGTATTGCGGGCAATGGCGCCGTCCAAAGCGTCAAACACGCGGTTGAGCAAAATGCATATCAGCGCGTAACCGTAACGTTCCAAAGACAAAAAGTTGATGGCGAAAATGCCGATAAGGAAACCCAAAATGGAAACAAAATTGGCTGAAATGCCGGCTTTGTTTATTTTTTTTGCAACAGCGTCCAAAACTCTGCGGAAAGCATCGGCCGTTTTCCTGCAGATTTCGCGTTTGTGTTTCCAACCGGCCTGCAGTTTGGAACCCTCATATCTGCTTTTAACGTTATTAAGTGTTGATTTTATTTTATTTAACATATTATAATTACCTCTTAGAAAAATTGCGCTGAGCTCATACTAAAACATATTTTGTATAATTAAAATATATATTTTTGCGGGTGTAAAATTAAATATGAGATTTTTCAAATATTTTTCAATAGCCGTTCTAATCCTTGTCGCCGCACTCATCTGGCGTCATCGTTCTTCCGATTATCAGGTTCTGTCCGGAAAAATATTCGGCACCTATTACAGCATAAAAGTCCGCACGCCGTACAAAATCAGAGATTTTGCCCCGATCGTCGAGCGGGAGTTCGCTTTGGTAAACCGTCAAATGTCGGTCTTCGAACCAAATTCCGAGTTAAACCGCGTTAATCGCGCGCCAAGCGGAAAATGGATTGAAATTCCCGCGGAACTGTACCGTTTATTGGCCGATTCACAAACTGTCTATCGCCAAAGCGGCGGAGCCTTCGACCCGACGGTCGGTCCGCTGGTCAGTCTCTGGGGATTTGGTCCCGGCGGAAAACAAAAGGTTCCTGAGGCCAAAGAGGTAAAAAACACGCTGAAACACATCGGTTTCAACAAAATAAGACTCAAAAAGCCCAATATGCTGATGAAAACCGATGCCGCCGTTTCGCTGGACCTGTCGGCCATTGCCAAAGGTTATGCCGTCGATATCATATCCCGCCGTCTTAAAGAACTCGGCTATACGGATTTCATTGTCGACATCGGCGGAGAAGTATACGCTTCCGGCCGCCGTGCAGAAGGTGAAAACGGCTGGAACATCGGCATTGCCGAACCCGAAGAGGGACAGAACAAAAATCTGATGAGTCTTGGGCTTACGGATATGGCCGTCGCCACCTCCGGCAACTATCGCAATTTTTACTATATCGACGGCAAAAGATATTCTCACACCATTTCGCCGCAGACCGGTTATCCCGCCGAAGACGATCTGCTTTCGGCCAGCGTTTTCAACAAAAGCTGCGAAAAGGCCGATGCCTATGCCACGGCCATTATGGCCATGGGTGAGAAAAAAGGCCTTGCATTTGCGGATAAGCACAACCTGACCGCCATTCTGTTCGTCAGGGGTCGCAACGGAGAAATAGACAAACTATATTCTAAACAGGCGCAAAAACTGCTTGGAGAATAAAAAAATGGAACTTATCAGACATCAGGCGGTCATAACTAAAGTAGAAAAACTGAAAATAACCGCCAGGGTACAGGTTCGTTCGGCCTGCGGAAGCTGCGCGGCCAGAGGCGCTTGCGGGCTTGGCGACTGCGCGGACAAAATCATAGAGATTTCTCATGACAACGCAGGCTCTTATCGTCCCGGCGACCGTATCACGGTCAGTCTGCGGCAGGATTCCGGCTTTCTGGCGCTTTTCCTTGGCTATATTGCGCCGCTGATATTGGTTTTGACCGTTCTTTTTTCCTGTCTGTACGGCGGGCTCGGCGAAATCTCAAGTGGTATATATAGCATTATTGTCTTGATTCCTTATTATTTTGGGTTATCCTTAGCCCGAAAGCATCTTCAGAAAAAATTTTATTTTTCGATTGTAGACGAATAAATATCAAAAGCATAAAATTTAAGTGAGTTTTTAATGGATAATGTCATATTTTCAAACGTTATTGTTTTGTCCGCAATAGCACTGGCCGCCGCAATAATTTTGTATATGGTCTCAAAGAAATTCAACGTTATCGAAAATCCCCGCATCGACGAAATCGAAAAAACGCTTCCCGGAGCCAATTGCGGTGCCTGCGGTAAAGCAGGCTGCCGTAATTTTGCCGAAAGCTGCGTTAAAGCTGACGAAAAAAGCTTCCAAAACCTGTATTGCCCGGTCGGCGGCACCGCCGTCATGCAGAAGATTGCCGCCGTTTTAGGATACTCGGCTCAGGAAAAAGAACCAACCGTTGCCGTTCTCAAGTGTAACGGCACCTGCCAGAACGCTCCGGCCAAAATTGCCTTTGACGGCGTCATCAGCTGTCGTCTGGCTGATAAAATATCCGTCGGGCAGAGCGGCTGTCCTAACGGCTGCCTGCGTTTTGGAGACTGTGTCAAAGTCTGTAAATTCGACGCCCTGCACATTGATCCGCAAACCGGCATTCCCGTGGTTGACGAAAACAAATGCACATCCTGCGGCGCCTGCGTCAACATTTGTCCGCGCCGGCTCTTTGTCATTCGTCCCAAAGGCAAAAACGGCGAACGCGTTTATGTCGCCTGCAGCAACACCCAAAAGGGCGCCATCGCCCGAAAAAACTGCAAAACAGCTTGCATCGGCTGTATGAAATGCGTCAAAATATGTCCCGAAGTCGTAGTAGAAAACAATCTCTCCCGCATTCCCAAAAGCGTTTCTGCTTCCCGCTACGGCGCGGAACTGGCTCAAAACTGCCCGACCGGCGCCATTATATACAAACCGGCTCACAAGAACGAGGCCTCAGATGACAAATAAGAAAACATTCTCAATCGGCGGTATCCACCCCGACAAATACAAAATAACCTCAGATTGCCCGATAACGGACGCCGGTCTGCCGGAAACCGTTTACATTCCGGTTAAGCAGCACATCGGCTCGCCGGCCAAAATTCTGGTAAAAAAAGGCGACAAGGTCAAAGTCGGAACTTTGCTGGCCGACGCCGACGGCATTGTTTCTTCCGACGTACACTCTTCCGTTTCCGGAGAAGTGACAAAGGTCGAAGAAGTGGAGGGCGAATTCGGCTATCTGGAAAGCATGATAACCATTAAGGTGGAAGGCGACGAGTTTGAACCGTCCATCGACCGCAGCGATGACATTGTCAAAGAAATTCCGTTTACGCATGACGAAATCATCGAAAAAATCCGTTCGGCCGGAGTCGTCGGTATGGGCGGAGCAGGGTATCCGACCCCGGTCAAAACCTCCGTTCCCGATAATAAAAAAATTGACTGTCTGATTCTCAACGGCATTGAATGCGAACCTTTCCTGACCGCAGACGACCGCCTTATGGTTGAAAAAGCCGAGCAAATCGTCATCGGTGCCAAAATCATCAACAAAATCCTCGGCATTCAAAACGCCGTCATAGCCATTGACGAGAACAAGCCGCTGGCAATTGAAACCCTGACGCAGATCACCAAACGCTATATCGGCGTCAATGTTCAGATCTGCAAGACCAAATATCCTCAGGGCGGCGAACGCCAGCTGATAAAAGCCGTCACCGGCAGGGAAGTACCTTCGGGTCGGCTGCCGATGGATGTCGGCTGCATCGTCCAAAACGTCGGCACCGTTTTTGCCATTTATGAAGCGGTAATGAAAAACAAACCGCTGTTTGAAAGGATTGTCACCGTCAGCGGCGACGAATGTAAAAATCCGCAGAATTTCCGCGTCAGAATAGGCACGCCCGCCTCGTGGCTGATTGAAAAATGCGGCGGCATTTCCGACGACACCGCGCAGATTATTTTCGGCGGCCCCATGATGGGAACCTCCGCCGTCAATGTCAACGCGCCCATAACCAAGCTGACTTCGGGCATATTGCTTCTTTCCGACCGCCTCAGCCACAAGGAACCGGAGCAGGACTGCATTCGCTGCGGCAAATGCGTCGATGCCTGCCCGGTAGGCCTGCGGCCGTTTCTGATTGCGCGTTATACCAAAGAAAATATGATTGCCGAACTTCGCGACATCAACGTCCTCGACTGCATCGAATGCGGTTCCTGCGCTTACATCTGTCCGGCCCGGATACCGCTTCTGGACTATTGCAAACTGGGCAAAATGGAAGTAAAGAAAACAAAAAAATAAGCGAGACTGACTTATGCTGAAAATATCTACTGCGCCACATCTTCACTCTTCTGCCGATACCGACACCCTGATGCGGGGCGTTATCATCGCCATGCTGCCGGCGGCTCTCGTCGCCGTCCTGTTTTTCGGCATCGGCGCGCTGAAAGTAATCCTGACCTCGGTTGCGGCCTGCGTCTTATGGGAATATCTTATCGTCAGATATCTCCTGCGTCAGCCTTCAACCGTTCATAACGGTTCCGCGGTCATTACCGGTATGCTGCTGGCCTTCAACCTGCCGCCCACCATTCCGGCCTGGATGATCCTCATCGGCGCGTTTATGGCCATCGGCGTTGCCAAAATGGCCTTTGGCGGCCTCGGTAAAAACCTCTTCAATCCGGCGCTTGTCGGCCGCGTCTTTCTTTTCATTTCTTTTCCGGTGCAAATGACCACCTGGATGAAACCTTCAATTAGGGACTTTCTCAACACTGACGTGCAGAGCGGCGCCACCACGCTGGGCATTTTGAAACATATTGACGCTTCCAGCTCCGCAACCTCTCTGACCGGCGGCGCGGAAAGCCTGCCCGATTACGGACAGATGTTTGTCGGCTACACCGGCGGTTCGCTGGGAGAAGTTTCGGCTTTGGCGCTGCTTTTGGGACTGGCATATATGCTCTATAAGAAAATCATCACCTGGCACATACCTTTTTATTACATCGGCACGGTCTTTTTAATGACCGGCATCATGTGGCTGATAACCGGAGATATCCGCTATGAACCGCTGACGCATCTTTTGTCCGGCGGTTTGATGCTGGGCGCGATTTTTATGGCCACGGACTATGTTACGTCGCCGATGTCGGTCAACGGCAAAATCGTCTTTGCCGTCGGCTGCGGAATTCTGACCTTCGTCATCCGCCTCTACAGCGCTTATCCGGAAGGCGTGTCCTTCGCCATTCTGATTATGAACGCGTTTGTTCCGTTGATTGACAAATTTTACTATCCGCGCGTTTTCGGAACCGGGAGAAAATAACCATGAACAAAATAAAAAGCCCCTTGTCCTCAAGCCTGTCTCACATGATTATTGTTCTTGTTGCCGTTGCCGGTTTGTCTGCCCTGATTCTGGGCTACGTTTACCGGCTGACCGAGGCACCGATCCGCAAGGCCAAAGACCAGAGGGAACTTGAAGCCATTTCGGAAGTGGTCAGCGGCGGCTTCGACAACAATCCGTTTGAAGAAAAGCACATTATTCCCACGGCGGACGGCAAGGGAAAAGTTGAGCTTTATCCGGCAAGAAAAGAAGGCAACATCACCTCCGTGGCCATCAAGACCTATACCAACAATGCCTTTGGCGGCAAAATGGAACTGATGGTCGGTTTCTTTGTCGACGGAACCATCAACAAATATAAAATCATCGACCAGAAAGAAACGCCGGGTCTCGGCACCAAGGTTTCAGAGTCTAAATTCAGCAGCCAGTTCAACGGGCTCAATCCCGGCAAACACATATTCAAGGTTCGTCAGGACGGCGGCGAAATTGACGCCGTTACCGCTGCGACCATCAGCTCTCGCGCAGTTATAGACGCCATTCAGCGTGCCTTTGACGCTTTCAGCAAACTCAACTCTTCATCTGCAGGAAATTAACCATGGATAAAACCAGTTATGAAAATCTGACCAGAGGCATTATCCGGGAAAACCCCATTTTCGTAATGATGCTGGGAATGTGTCCGACTCTGGGCGTGACCACTTCCGCCGAAAACGGCTTAGGCATGGGACTGGCCACGCTGTTTGTTTTAATGCTGTCAAACTTTGCCATTTCCGCCGTAAAATATCTCATTCCCGACAAAGTGCGCATTCCGTGCTACATTGTTATTGCTGCCACCTTTGTCACCGTTGTCGACTTGACAATGGCTGCTTACCTGCCGGCACTTCACGCCAGACTGGGCATTTTTATCCCCTTGATTGTGGTCAACTGCCTCATTTTGGGGAGGGCGGAAGCTTTTGCCTCCAAAAACAGCGTTTTTCAGTCCGTTTTGGATGCCGTCGGCATGGGGCTGGGCTTTACTTTGGCGCTGACGCTTCTTGGCAGCGTGCGCGAAATATTGGGTTCCGGATCCATTTTCGGCTGGAGTTTTGTCGGCGAGGGGGCTGAAACCCTGCTTCTCTTCATTATGCCGCCGGGAGCGTTTCTGGCTTTGGCCGGGTTGATTCTGCTCATCAATCGTTTCAAAGGAGCGAAATAATGGATTACATTATGATTTTCGTCACGGCAATCTTTGTCAACAACATTGTTTTGTCTCAGTTTTTGGGCATTTGCCCGTTTCTCGGCGTATCCAAGAAAATCTCCACTTCCGCGGGAATGGGCGGCGCCGTAATGTTTGTTATGGTCATGTCCACCATTGTCACCTACATCATCTATCACGGCCTGCTGGTACCTCAAAATCTCACCTTTATGATTACCGTGGTCTTCATTTTGGTTATTGCCGCTTTGGTTCAGATGGTAGAAATCATCTTAAAAAAAGTGTCGCCGGCCTTATATCAGGCTTTGGGAATATTTTTGCCGCTGATAACCACCAACTGTACGGTTTTGGGCGTGGCGATTCTGGCCGTGCAAAAGGAACTGAGTCTGGCGCAGGCCGTCTGTTTTGCCTTAGCCAATTCTCTGGGTTTTACGCTCGCTATAGTACTATTTGCCGGGTTGCGCGAACGCCTGAATATGACTAAACTGCCCAATGCCATGAAAGGCGCGCCGATCGCCCTGATTACGGCCGGCCTGCTTTCCATGGCGTTTATGGGTTTTGCCGGCATAGGCAACTAATACAAAACCATTAATCTCCAAATAGATATCCCCCAGTAAACTGGGGGTTCTATAGAAAAGGCACCTTTGGGTGCCTTTTCCTTACAGCTCCAAACGG
>CALXRQ010000042.1 GCA_944390895.1 uncultured Alphaproteobacteria bacterium | reverse complement strand
TAGCTCGTCAGGCTCATAACCTGAAGGTCGGAGGTTCAAATCCTCCCCCCGCAACCAGTAGAAAAGCTTTGAGAGAAATCTCAAAGCTTTTTTTGTCGGAATCATGGGTTGTTGTATATTGATTTTATTGTAGGAAATTATAAACTTGAAACAGCTTATTTAAGAGGTGTTTCATGTTTTTTATATCTAAAATCAAAAAGAAAATAAAAGGAAAAAGAAACCGGGTCATTTTTTCTTCCGGGACGTGTGGCGGAAAAATAAAGATAAAAGGCGATGATAATGTTATTGAAGCTGCTGCCGGAGTTTCGCTTGACCGTTTCAATTTTGTCGTTTACGGAAACGGAAACCGTATTGTTATAGGAAGAAACTGTTTTTTTAACAAGCTGGAGGTCAGCGTGGGGATTGTCGACGCTCCGGCTGACGGGGTTTCGATCGTCATCGGAGACGGGGTTACCGGCAGCGGCAGAGTTCATCTTTTTGCCGCGGAAGATAATTCTGAAATCATTATCGGCGACGATTGTATGTTTTCTTCGGGGATTGATGTCTGGTGTACGGACTCTCATGCCATTTGCAATGAAGACGGTGAGGTTTTGAATCAAGGCAGAAGCGTTGTTGTCGGCCGGCATGTCTGGGTTGGCAAAGATGTGAAAATAGGCAAAAATGCGCAAATTGCCGATGACAGCATTGTCGGCTGGGGAAGCGTGGTAACGTCCGTTTTTAGGCAGCCGCGGTCGGTAATAGCCGGAAATCCGGCCCGGATCGTTAAGGAAAACGTTTTGTGGAAGCGGGAAAGGCCCAACAAAAAATAGGTTTCCGGTTTGAAAAATTTTAGGCGGTATAATTTGGTATGTTTATATTATTTCGTTGCTTTTTGGATTATTTGGGTTAAATAAATCACCAAAAATCTGAAAGGGTCATATTATGGGCAATATGCGAAATTCTGCGTTTTTTATTTTTGTATTTTTAGGAATGCTGACGGCTTTCGGGCCGTTTGTTACGGATATGTATCTGCCGAGCCTGCCGGTTATGACCAGATATTTTGACACCAGCATATCCATGGTACAGATGGGGCTTACGTCTTCAATGCTGGGGCTGGCTGTCGGCCAGTTGCTGTTCGGTCCGCTGAGTGACCGTTTCGGACGTCGTGAACCGCTGCTTTGGGCCATGGGAATTTTTATCGTTTCGACCGGGTTGTGCATTGAAGCGCCAAACATTCACGTTTTTGTGTGGCTGCGTTTTTTGCAGGGAATTGCCGCATCCGGCGGAATTGTGATTGCGCGCTCAATTGCCACGGATAAATTTAAAAGCCGCAATTTGGCCAAGGCTCTGGCCGTTGTCGGCGCCATTAACGGCATTGCTCCGATTGCGGCACCGATTATCGGCGGTTCTGTCTTGAAGGCTATCGGCTGGAAAGGAATTTTCGGCATTTTACTGGTTTTGGGTTTTGTTTTGCTGGGGTTTTGCCTGCATTTTAAGGAAAGTTTGTCCTGGCAGCGGCGTTCCAAAGAAAAACTGGCGAATTCGCTTAAGTTGTTCGGGCGGGTTTTGAAAAACAGAAGATATTTGTATTATACCTTGGAGCTTTCTTTTGCTTTGGCAATTTTGTTTGCCTATATCGCTTCTTCTCCTTTTATTATTCAGGAGCATTACGGTTTTTCGCCGTTCGGGTTCAGTCTGTTTTTTGCGGCAAACGCCATTGCCATCGGTGTCGGCGCCGCGCTTTCCGTTAAGTTTAAATCTTCAGAAGTATGTCTGAAAGTCAGCTGTTTCGGCATGGCGGTTTGCAGTCTGCTGCTGTTGTTTCTGTTGCCTTGGGGCATTCCGGTTGCGGTTTATGAAATTTTGCTGTTTGCGCTCTGTTTTATGATGGGGCTGTCTTTTACAGTGGCGACGGCGCTGGCAATGGATGCCGAGAGGACTTATGCCGGGACGGCGTCGGCAGTTATGGGCGCGGCAGGATTTTTATTCGGCAGCGTGGTGTCTCCGCTTGTCGGCATGGGGAATATCTTGTTTTCAAGCGGGCTTGTTATGGTGCTTTGTTCCATGGGGGCGTTGGCCGCAATGTATAAGGTTGTGAAATCCGGCGCGGAATGATTTTGGTGAAAGGCCGTTGTCGAGACGGCCTTTTTTATGCTGGTTTTGATGATTTTTTAACCGGTTGGCGCTATGGTATTTTTATGTTCTATTTTATGAGGTTGTTGTTATGAGAAAAATATTTTGCAGCGCATTGGCCGTGTTTTTGAATATGCCTTGTCCGGTTTGGGCCGCCGGAACCGTTTTCGAAGCGTCGGGGTTCTGGAGCCGTTTTGAAGGTATGAATGCGTTGACGGTCGTTTTTGCGAGTTTGTGTATTTTTGCCATTGCATATCGTTTTTACGGGCTGTTTGTGGCCAACAAGGTTTTGCGGCTGGAGGCAAATCGTCAAACGCCGGCGGTGAAGTATGCCGACGGGCATGATTATGTGAAAACAAACAAATATGTTTTGTTCGGTCATCATTTTGCCGCAATTGCGGCCGCAGGGCCGCTGGTCGGTCCGGTTTTGGCGGCACAGTTCGGTTTTATGCCCGGCGCTTTGTGGATTTTGATCGGCTGCGTGCTTGGCGGAGCCGTGCATGACATGGTGGTTATTTTTGCTTCGGTGCGGCATAAGGGCGAAAGTCTGGCCACGATAGCCGAAAGGGAAATAAATCCGTTTATCGGAACGGTTGCCGGATTTGCGGTATTGTTTATTTTGATTTTGACGCTGGCCGGTTTGTCTTTGGCCTGCGTCAGCGCAATGCATAATGCGCCGTGGTCGCTGTTTATTGTGGCGATTACGATGCCGATTGCCATTTTGATGGGGCTGATTATGCGCTATAAGGAAAACGGCGTCGCGTTGGCCAGCGTTATCGGTATTGTTCTGCTGGCGGCGGGAATTGTTTCCGGCCACGGGCTGATGCAACCGGATGCGTGGGGCTGGATGTTCGACTGGGACAAAGATACGGTTTCCGTTGCCATTCCGTTGTACGGGTTTGTTGCTTCGGTGCTGCCGGTCTGGTTTTTGCTGGTTCCGCGCGATTATTTGTCCACTTATCTGAAAATCGGTACAATCCTGATGCTTACTTTGGGAATCGTTTTTGTGCAGCCGGATATAATGATGCATATGTTTACGCCGTTTGATCGGGGCGGCGGACCGGTTATCAACGGGCCGGTGCTACCGTTTATTTTTATTACGATTGCCTGCGGCGCAATCTCGGGATTTCATGCAATTATCGGTACCGGTACGACGCCGAAGATGATCGGCAGCGAAAAGGAGATTTTGTTTGTCGGTTACGGCGCCATGCTTACGGAAGGTTTTGTGGCAATGATGGCTTTGATTGCCGCCTGCACTATGATGCCGGGCGATTATTTTGCCATTAATGCCGCTCCGGACGCTTATCAGGCGCTGCTGGCGGCGTATCCGGACTTTGCGGTGACCGATCTGCCTTATTATGAGGAGCATATCGGCATTGATCTGCACGGCCGTACCGGCGGTGCGGTTTCTTTGGCGGTGGGAATGGCTCATATCTTTAAAAATCTGCCGTTTATGGATCATCTGGTGGCTTATTGGTATAATTTTGCGGTTATGTTTGAAGCGGTATTCATTTTGACGGCCGTTGACGCAGGTACCCGCGTCGGGCGTTTTTTCCTGCAGGAAATGCTGGGAAAGGTTATGCCGCGTTTTAACGATAAGGAATGGATGCCGGGGATTGTCGTTACCAGTGCGGTCTTTACGTTTTTGTGGGGATATCTGGTTTATACCGGAAACATCAGCACCATTTGGCCGCTGTTTGGCTTGAGTAATCAGCTTTTGGCCGCCTGCGCGCTGATTGTCTGTACGACGATGCTGCTGCGTCTCAATCGCGGGAAGTATACTCTGGCGGTAGCGGTTCCGGGTATTTTTATGGTGGTTGTTACTTTCTGGGCCGGATATTTGCAGGTATTTGACCAGTATCTGCCGCAGAATCAGACATTGTTGGCGGTTTTGGGACTGTTGGTAATGTTTTTGATGATTGTCGTTTTGGCCGGCGCTTTCCGTAAGTGGGTTCATCTGATGCGGATTAAGACCTGCGTTGAGGACGAATACGGCGAGCAGGTCAGGGCTCTGGCCGCGGAGTGAGACGGCTCTGCGGAGAAAAAGCTCGTAAGTGCGGCGTTCTGAGAACAAACAAGACGCTTGACATTCCGGGCGGCATGCTGTAATTTAACGTTAATTTTTTTAATTAAGGAGAATTTTATGCTTGTCAACTTGATGACTGCCGAGAAAAAACAGAAGTCGAAACGGGGTTTCGGCTTGTTTGCGCGTGTGTCGATGATTTGACAAGATCAGTTTTTAAGCAAGCCGGAACTTTTTTGAAGTTCCGGCTTTTTTGTTGGACAGAACAATGCAGGTATATACCAGAGGAAACAGAATTTTGGCCTATGCGCCGCTTTATAAAATTAACCATGTTCCGGTGTCGGAACCCGGTCATTATCATATGCGGCGGCTCAGCCGACAGGACATTGACGCCATGGCGGAGCTGTCTTCCACCATCTATGCTTCGCTGGGCAAAGGGCAGGAATGTTTTATTCATAAGCACGACCGCAGTTATTATGAGCAGATGATGAACAATCCGCGAATGCATTTTGTGGGTGCTTTTAACGGCCGGCAGCTGATTGCGATGTCTTATGTGCGGATTGTCCGCAGCCGCAAAGAATTGTTTGAAGAGTTTCCGACCGCCAACGTTTCTTTTTTAGGCAGGGGATTTCAGGCCGCCTGTCTGGGAGCCGACAGCGTTCATCCTGACTATCGCGGCAATCATATTAACGCCAATATGATACATTTTCGCCTGAAATATGCCGAAAATATGCAAATCAGGGATTGTCTGTCGATTATAGACCGGAAAAATATTTGGAATATGCGGCCTTATTTTGCCAATGATTTTGTAATGATGGGGGCCGACATAGATCCCTCCGACGGGGGAAACATTGCGTTGATGCACCGCCGATTGGATAAAAAAATGCCTTACGGCCGGGAAGCGCATATTGAAATTCCGGTGGAGCGTTACGGTTTGCTGGACAAGCTGTTTGCCTCGGGAAACATTGCCGTCGGTTACAGTTCGGCAAACAACGCTTTACAGATTGTTCCCTGCAGTTATTATCAGGAACGTAACGTCCGGTCTTGGAATCCGGCGTTTATGTCCAAAGGAGGACGCTATGCTGACTAGATATGTTTATGAAACGAACGTTCCTGGGCCGCGTCTGCTGCTTTTGGGTGCCGTTCACGGCAACGAAACCGCTGGCAGCAAGGCGATTATGCGTTTGAAAGAGGCGTTGGACAGTAAGAAAACCGTGCTCAAATGCGGTTCTTTGACCATGCTTCCGGTTTGCAATCCGCTGGCGTATGCTCAGGGAGTGCGGTTTGTTGAAAAAAATCTGAACCGTATCATCCGCCGTTTTGAGCGGCCGTCTTGTCCCGAAGAAGAATTTGCCGACGAGGTGGCGCAGGCTATTTTGCAAAACGAGTATATTTTGGATCTGCATTCCACACATAATGCAGGAGAACCTCCGTTTGCCTTTCTTGATTATCCGGGGGCGCAGACCCGCCGTCTGGTTGCCGCGGCGGACGTCGATTACGTTATCTGCAACTGGCCCGAAATTTACCGGGATGCGCCGATTGCCGATTATTGTACCGAGTATTTTGCCCATGTATCCGGCAGATATGCCATAACGCTTGAATGCGGTTATCATTATGACCGGGCCGCAGAAGAAATTGCCCGTAAAAGCATTTATAATGTACTGGCCGAGCTGAAAATGATCGATTATCCTTTTGAGGTAAGAGATAAGAGTTATCTGACCCTTAAAGAGGTTGTGATAAAAAAACGGGCAGGGCATTTGCAGAAAAACTACAGGCATTTGGATGCCGTTGCCAAGGGAGAGGTTATCGGCCTGTATGAAGACGGTGAAAAAGTTGCGGCGGATTATGACGGCTTTATCCTGATTCCGAACCATGACGCCGCTGACGGAACGGAATGGTTTTATCTGGCCGTGAAATAGAAAGCGTTCCGGTTTGCGGAATTCAACGGCAGGGTGATTTTTGTCTTTTTTGTAAAAACTCTTAAAGAAGCCGCGATAATATGATATAAAACTCACGTTAATTTATAGATTTATAAATATTATGCAAAAAAGAAGGATTATGGAAAATATGAAGATTAAAAACATTTTCTGGGATGTTGACGGCGTTTTGGCTAATTTGAATTATGCCTATTATAATTTCTTGACCAAACATCCCAAATATGCTCCCAGATACGGAAATATCAAATGGGAGGAGCTTCCTGACGTATTGCCTATAGATCCTAAGTATGGGGCTTTGGAACTTAAAACGCATCCCGAGCTTGGAAAAGAGCTGGATTATGATTTTTGTCATTCTCCGGAGTTTTTCTGCAACCGCCCTTTGTATCCGCATGTGATTGACGTTTTGAAGGAACTTAATCAAAAAGGATATCGTCAGTTTACAATGTCGGCTACGTTTGATGTCGAAACCAAGAAGAAATTTCTGAATTCCCTGTTGGCGGAGGTTACGGATTTTTTGACCATCGAGTGCGTACAGCATGGTAAGTTTATGCATGACACGGCCAAAGAAGATATGTTAAAAGCCTGTTATGAAAAATACGGTCTTAAGGCCGAAGAAACCGTTTTGGTCGATGACCGTATTTATAACCAACAGGCAGCCATCAAGAGCGGTGCGCATCCGGTGCGCATGCGTTGTGAATTTACGACGGATTTGCCGGAGGAGCTCAGTTGGATTCCGGAAGTTAAGGATGTGTCTGATTTCAAAAACTGGTTGTATAAAAACAATGAACTCTAAAACATTCCATTGCCAAAACGAAAAACGTCAGCTTGCGGCTGGCGTTTTTTTTGATTTGAAAAATAATGAAGTTGGGGGATTGGATTGGTGTCATTTTATTTCGTTGTTTTATTGTTGTAAATGTGACAAGCCATATCAATATTTTATTCTCATGTTTTTTTGGCAAATTTTGTCTTGACCGTCTTGTAAAAATATGTTATTGTAAATGCGTTTTTTAAGTATTTAGGTTATTACTATGTTGTTTTTCTACAATGGATTTCCGTTTAGAAAGATATCACCGTGATTTCTTTTGCTTAAAACCAAATTTATTTTATTAATCAAAAGAGGGAACGGGACGTATGAAAGGATACACCCTCTATAAATAAACCCAGGTAGATTATGGCAAAGGAATTTATTGCTGAGGATTTGAATGGAACTGTGCGTGATTTGAAGCTCTATCGCGGAGGCTGGGGCAATGACATCCGAGAAGGATGGGGTGTCGGAATTCCTGGCGCGCAGGATATCTTGTTTGAATTGTATGAGATATCTGGTTGCATTATTTTGTCATTGGAAGATGTCCTTGACGGACGCTTTCGTGATAAGATGGCGCTCCTGTTGGTAAAACGCAAGCTTGAAAAACTTGTTTCATCAAAAGAGTTCAGAACCTTTGATGAAATGGGGCGTATCGGTATGTGCGGCGTAGTTACAAACGGAACCAAGCATCACATTCGTGTGATGCAAGAGACGCTTGAAGTTCTAACAGCATGATAAAAAAAGAGGTGAATCTCTTCGGTAATCCAATAAAAAAAACCTGCCGCAATGGGCAGGTTTTTTTATTGGTCGGAATGACTGGATTGGCTAGTTCGTTTCACTCACGTACGCCGGCCTTGATTTTCCGGCACAGCCGTCGGCATACTTCCGTCTGCCTAAAATCTGCGTTTCAAACCAGCTTTTCGCTGATTCGAGCCCTATCGCTTCGCGGTCTTTAAAAACAAACAAGCCACCCCAAGGGTGACTTGTTTGTTTTTATGGTCGGAATGACTGGACTCTCACTTGTCTAGCTGCGTAGGCTTTGCGCTGTCGGCGCGCAGCAACTCCGCTTCGGTCAAGCCAGATGTAACACTCGTTTTTGTTCACTGTCGTTCACAACTCGTTAACATCTGCTATACTGAAAAGCTAAAAACTTGCCATTCAAGGCAACTTTTTCTCTTTTCAGCCTCTTTCGAGGTCGCTGGTTCTCGTCGGTGATCCAATCCAATAAAAAAACCTGCCGCAATGGGCAGGCTTTTTTATTGGTCGGAATGACTGGACTCGAACCAGCGACCTCTTCGTCCCGAACGAAGCGTTCTACCAGGCTGAACTACATTCCGTTTTGACACCCCATATAAATACCTCAAAAAAAAAATTAGACAAGCATTTTTTTTATTATTTTGCAAAAATTTAATATTATATAGATATAATCTGTGAAAAATTTGAGGAAAAGTAATGAATCAACAAATAAGAGCCAGAGTCAAAAACACGTTCCGGGCCTTGCGGCAGCGCAATTACCGTTTGTTTTTCATCGGTCAGGGAATTTCTCTGATCGGCAGTTGGATTCAGAATATTGCCATGAGCTGGCTGGTCTACAGTCTGACAAATTCGGCCATGATGATGGGAACGATTACCTTTATCAACGCTTTGCCCACGCTTTTTGTTTCTCCGGTTGCGGGTGTGGTTATTGACCGGGTTAACAAGTATAAGATGCTGATTTGGCTGCAATGTTTTTTCCTGCTGCAGGCTTTGACGCTGGCTGTTTTGACGCTTTCGGGTGTGATTCAGGTCTGGCATATTGTGGTAATTGGCATTTTGACAAATATCAATGCTGCTTTTGATATGCCGCTGCGTCAGTCTTTGGTTATCAATCTGGTCAGCGATCCCAAAGATTTGAGCAACGCGATTTCGCTCAATTCTTCCAATTTCAATCTGGCACGGCTTCTGGGGCCGGCGATTGCGGGCGTATTGATTGCGCGTTTCAGCGAAGGGATATGTTTTCTTATTAATGCCGTCAGCTATATCGCGGTGCTTTGGGCTTTGCTGCAGATGAAACTGAATTTGCCGGCCAACAATTCGCATGTTGCCAAAGATTTGAAAAAAGGTTTTATCGAAGGCTTGTCTTATGCCAGAAATATGCCGCCGATAAAGACTATTTTGATTTTTTTGGCTTTTGTCAGTTTTATCGGCGTTTCTTATCCTTTGCTGATGCCGATTTTTGCCGACCGGATTTTGCAGGGAAGTGCCAAAACGCTGGGCATTTTGATGAGTAGTTCGGGAGTAGGAGCACTGATAGCTTCTTTGATGCTGGCGGCGCGCAAAGACGTCAGGGGACTGGCCGGATGTATTTTCCTGGGGGCGGTGATTTTCGGTTTGAGCTTTATCGGTCTGGGGTTGATCCACAATATGTTTTGGGCGGTTTTGATGTTGTTTACGCTCGGTTTTGGAATGGTTTTGGGCTTGATTTCCTGCAACACGCTTTTGCAGCAGATGGTTGACGATGATAAGAGAGGGCGCGTGATGAGCCTGTATACGCTGGCATTTATCGGAACGGTTCCGTGGGGAAACCTGTTTGCCGGCACTTTGGCTCAGAAAGTCGGCGTTTCTCATGCGTTTCTGGTTTTGGGGCTGATGCTTCTGGCGGCGGCGGCCTTATATGGAAAAAAGGCGCGTAAGATTTGTTTTGACTGCTATATAAAACAATAAGTTTTTACTTTTCATACTTGGTAGGGTGAAAATATGACACTCAGCCGTCATTATAAACATGGGCTTCAAGAATCCGTTCGAGCGTAAAAGTTCTGCGTTCGCCGCGCTGGGTGCAGTAGGCCAGAAGATTGCCGCCGCGGATGCCGAGCGGGACGATAATGCGGCGTGAGAGTTCTCCGTTTGATTTGCGGTAAATGATTTCGAGCTTCTGTCTGCCGCTGATGGCGCTGTTGAGAATCAGGCCGCGGTTTTCGGCGGAGAGTTCCTGCAGCGAATATTGCGACATAAAATCAAAAATGCGATAATCGGTCATGATATTGGCACGCGATATCGGGCGGCTGAGGCGCAGGCCTTCGAAAGAGGTGCAGCGGCTCAAGGCAACGTAAAGCTGTCCGGCGGCAAAGGTTCCGCGGCCGATGTCAATGATGACGTTGTCAAAGGTTTTGCCCTGGCTTTTGTGAATGGTGACGGCCCAGGCCAGTCGGAACGGGTATTGCGTGAAAGAACCGGCAACTTCGGAGACAATTTCTTTCCCTTCCAGCTTATATTTGAAAATCTCCCAACTGTAAGGAAAGACTTCGACCAGCCGGGCATTGTCGCGCAGACGGACGGAAATGTGTTTGATTTTGCCGTTTTCCAGCGATATTTTTTCAATATAACCCAGAGAACCGTTGACCCAGCGGCTTTTGGCGTCGTTATTCAGAAACATAATTTGGGCGCCGAGTTTGAAAAACAACTGCTCGGCGGCAGGATAATATTCCGGCGTGAAAGAACCGTCAATGACGGCGGAAGCGCAATAGGCAATGCCGTCCAGTGCGTTCAGACAGTGCCGGTTGATGTCGTCAGCCTGTTGGTTGGTGGCGGTCAGGCGGATTGTGAAGTCTTGAAAGGCCTGGTTATCCGTGTTGGGCGCCAGTCTGGAATTCAGGCGGAGAATGTCTTCATCGGTGACGCTGTTACTGCGGATGCGGCTTAAAAGTTCGATAAAATCCTGATCTTTTTGGCGGTAGATTTTTTGCAGTTCGACGACTTCAAGCGGAATTTTACGAAATATCTCCGCGCTGAAGAAATAAGGAGAGGCGTATTTGAGGGCAAAGAAGCTTTGTTCCTGGCCGGAAATTACCGGCGGAAGCTGGTATAAGTCACCGACAAAAATCATTTGCACGCCGCCGAAGGGTTTTTCCGGTTCCGGGCCGTAGAGCTGCAGGAATGCGTTGATGCAGTCCAGAATGTCGGCTCGGAGCATGGAAACTTCATCAATGACGATGGTTTCAAGGTTTTTATAAATGCGTTTGGCCCGGGGCTGAAATTCGCCGCTTTTGATTTTTTCAACGCTGATATTGACCGGAAAGGAGAAGAAACGATGGATGGTCTGGCCTTTGACGTTTAACGCGGCGACGCCGGTCGGCGCCAGCAATATGATGTTTTTGCCGCAGTGTTCGGTGCAGTAGTTCAGCAGCGTCGACTTTCCGGTTCCGGCCTTGCCGGTGACAAAGAGGTGACGGCAGGAATTGGCGATGATGTCCAGAGCCTGCCGAAATTCGGCGTTTATTTCGATTTGCTGCGGCATTGTTTTCCTGCAGATTATGATTGTAATTATTATCGGTGATGATAACATCTAAAAATAATCGGACAAGAGGAATTTAAAAATTAAATATTTTGATTATATAAACAGGGAGGCAGAAAGGAGAGACAAATGAATTTGGACGCATTGTTTAAGCTGACAAACGGTTTATATATTTTGGGCGCAAACGACAACGGGCGTTATGTCGGCAGTTTGGTCGATGCGGTTACCCAGGTGGCGCACGAACCGGTCATCGTGGTGGTTTCCTGCGGCAATCAGAGTTATACCAAGGAATGTATAGAAAAGACCAAAGAATTCTCGCTCAGCGTTTTGTGTAAAGATGTGGATCCGTTTGTGCTGGGAAATTTTGGTTTCCAGTCCAGCCGTAATGTCAACAAATGGGACAATGTTGATTTTTACGTCGAAGGTGGCTTGCCTTATCTGCGTAACAATATCGCTTCTATCCGCTGTCGTGTTTTAAGCAAAACCGAGTTTGTGAGCAATACGATGTTTACGGCCGAGGTGATCGACGCAGACAGCGTTAAAGACGCAGAACCGCTGACCTATCGTGATTATCGCGGATATTTCAAAACGGAAGTGCTCAAAAGTTTTGAAGAATATAAAAAGAACGGAATTAAAAAAACTGAAACTCAAACACCTGTTAAGGAGGAATCTAAAATGAGCGACACTAAAGACAAAAAATGGGTTTGCACCGTGTGCGGCTATGTTTATGACGGAGATGTTCCGTTTGAAGAATTGCCCGAGGACTGGGTTTGTCCGCTGTGCGGCGTAGACAAGTCTTTCTTTGAATTGCAGGAAGTATAGAAAGCTAAAAAATCCCCTCCGAGAGGGGATTTTTTTTTAATTGCATCTGCAAAGTGTTGTATCGTAAGCCTGGTCAGGCGAACATAAAAAACCCCGGAGATTGTCCGGGGTTTTTGCCATTATTTCTTGGCGGAGAACTTGTCCAGTTCCGACTTGTGCGTCTTCCGATAAGTTGCTTCACGCATGGTTTGGAACAATATGTAAAGCAGCGGAATGACAAGCAGACCCAGAGCCGTTCCCAGCAGCATGCCGTAAAATACGGGAACGCCGATGGCAACACGGCTGGCCGCGCCGGCGCCGGTGGCGATAATCATCGGCCATACGCCCAGAATGAAGGTGAAGGCTGTCATCAAAACGGCGCGGAAACGTTCTTTGGTTCCGACCATAGCCGCTTTAACGATTGACGCGCCTTTTTCCCGTTCTTCTTTAGAGAACTCGACAATCAAAATGGCGTTTTTACTGGCCAGACCGACCAGCAGAATCAGTCCTAACTGCGCGTAAATACTGAGCGACAAGTTGCAGATGAACAATCCGGCCAAAGCACCCAGCATTGCCACGGTAACCGACGTCAACACCGGAAGCGGGGTTGACCAGCTTTCGTATTGTGCAACCAGGAACAGGTAACCGAAAGTAATGGCCAGCGCAATCAGGTAGCCGATTTGTCCCTGGTTGGCCTTTTCCTGATAGCTCATGCCGGACCAGTCGTAGCTGTAACCGGCCGGCAGCGTTTTAGACAGATTTTCCAATGCTGTCATGGCCTGACCGGTACTGACGGCGGAATTCTGAACTGCCGTGATGGACGCACTCGGGTACTGGTTGTAACGGGTGACGACGCGCGGCGACAGAATCTTGGTCAGCGTAACCAGCGATCCCAGCGGCACCATTTTGCCGGTTGAGCTTTCGACATAAAGTTTTC
>CALXRQ010000041.1 GCA_944390895.1 uncultured Alphaproteobacteria bacterium | reverse complement strand
AGCGATACGATGCCCACCGCTTTATAACTGCCGTCTTCCATGGCAAACAAAAAATCGACCCGGCGCATAACCGCGCTGCCGGCGCACAGACGTCCCAACGAAGAAAAAGTCCTCCCTACAAACGTCAGAGCGCGCTTCAGACTGCCGAAAATCTCCCAGCCCCAGTTTCCCAACGCCGCCAAAAACGAATATTTTCCGCCCCGGTCCTGCACCGGTTTTCGATCCACTTCCAAAGCCAGCCGCACCAGCCGCTGCAGGTTTTCCGGCAGCGCCGAAAAATCATACCCGGAACCGCGCCGGACCGCATCTTTGGCCAGCATATACAAAATCACCACCAGCGAAGAATCCCAGTTTTTGAGTTTTTTCCCGGCCGCTTTTATATTTTTGGCCTTGGCAGCAGCGTCAAACAAAGCAGCCTTTGCGGCATTGTCGTCATAACCGAGAAAATCTCCCGCAAACTCCACCTCAAGAACATTACCTGCCATCTGATAATCAAGCATTTCCATAAACCTCTTTTCCGTCCCGCGCGTTAAGTATTTCATAAAAACAAAAAAAATCAACACGATATCATAAAATTTATTGCTTTCAGGTATGTAAATCACTGCTGATTTATTCATTCAAAAAAATTTTTCATCTAATGCCTTAATTTTTTTATAAAAATATCTTTACAATTATAATTTGCAGACCTAAATTACTCGGCTGGAAAAAAGAACAAACACTGCATCCGGACAAAAAAATGATAAAAGACATGACTTCGGGTAACCCGACCAGATTGATTTTGACTTTTGCCTTTCCGCTCCTGCTGGGTAACATTTTTCAGCAGCTCTACAACATTTCGGACATAATCATCGTCGGACGGCTTCTGGGCGTGAATGCCTTGGCGGCAGCCGGCGCTTCGGCTCCGATTGTCAATACCCTGCTGCTCGTCACGCTCGGCTTCACCGCCGGATTATGCGTCATCACCGCACAACGTTTTGGCGCCAAAGACGAAAACGGGGTCAGAAAATCCGTCACTCACAGCATTGTCGCCAGCATCGTCATGAGTTTTATTATCACCGCCGCACTATCGGTTTATCTCCGCAAAATTCTGGTCAAGATGAACGTTCCGGCCGAAATTATGACCGATACCTACAATTTTATGTTCATTCAGAGCCTCGGCCTGGTGATGATTGTCCTCTACAACCTTTTGTCAGGTTTCATACGGGCATTGGGAGACAGCAAAACTCCGCTTTATTTCCTTATCTTTTCCAGCGTCGTCAACGTCATGCTCAACCTGTTTTTGATTTATGTCATGAAAATGGGTATCATCGGTTCCGCTTTGGGAACCCTCATTGCCGTTACGCTTTCCGTTATTTGCTGCACTTTTTACATTTACAGACGTTTTCCGATACTTCATCTGCGCCGGGAAGACTGGATTTTGGATCAAAAATTCATGAAACGCCATCTGGCGGTTGCAATCCCGATGTCGCTGCAGTTTTCCGTCATCGCTATCGGTTTGCTGATTATCCAGACCGTATGCAACTCTTTCGGCCCCAACACCATTGCCGCTTTCACCTCCGCCCTGCGCATTGAGCAGCTGGCCACCCAGCCGATGGTCGCCTTGGGACTTGCTCTGGCCACCTATTCCGCCCAAAACTACGGTGCCGGCATGATCGGACGCATCCGCCGCGGCGTCTGGAACAGTTCGGTGATTTCTCTGGGTTTCAGCATCTGCATTGCCCTGGCCGTCCGCTTCATCGGCGAAAATATGATCGGTATCTTCATTGAGAACCCGGCAGCGGAAATTATCACCATCGGCCATGGTTATCTGAACATCACCACCATGTTTTATTTCTTTTTGGGACAGATTTTCATTTACCGCAACACCCTGCAGGGCATCGGCAATACCGTTACGCCGATGCTGGCCTGCATTGTTGAACTGGTAATGCGCTCCTTTGCCGCCGTTATTCTTGCCAAACGCATGGGCTATCTCGGCTTGTGCTATGCCAGCCCGATTGCCTGGGTCGGTGCGGCCGCGGTCGTCGCCGGCGGTTATTTCCTGACCATCCGCAGTCTGCGCCGCAAATATTTCACCAACAAGATGAAGTGGCTGGCCGGCAAACTCGGCTTCAACCGCAAAGATGCCGGCGCGGAACTCTCCGGAACCTTGCCCGCAGAATAAAAAAAAGCTCCGCTAACGGAGCTTTTTTTGTGCGCATTCTTCCAAATATGACAGCAACATTTCCTGCCACAAAGGATGAGCGCTGCATACAAACACATCGCCTATTTTTGCCATTGAATGCCGCAGGTCGGAAATCACCGCCCGCTGATATTTTTCCATACCGCCGCAATATACGTATTCCGTCTGCGGACAATGCTTCCGCTCAGCTTCAAATACGTCTTCTGCGCCAAAATAACAACGGACAATCCTTATGCCCTTGGCACCAAGCCGCCGCAACGTTTCAAAATAACGCTCGTCCGGCTGCACCCGGCTATGATCGTCCTCGCCCTGCGTGACAATCAGCAGCTTTTGCGTCTGTCCGGCCAGACGGATAACCCGCTCCAGCACTTCACCAGCTTTCACTTCATCATAAAGTCTCATCTCTCACCTCTCCTTGGTGCACATAAAACGATACGCGGCCAGACGGGGCTGGCCGTCCTTCTCAAAAACGGCGTTGCCGCGGTTGAGCGGAACCGATGACAATTGAATGGCGGCATTTTGGTCGCGCACCTTGTCATAAGCCTTATATATCTGCCCGAAACTGTGCAGCGAATACTTAAACACCGGCACCGGCATTTTATATCCGCTGATACTGGCATAAATAATATCATCGTTCATTTCAAAACGCTTCATTATATATTGCAGACGGTTATATATGTTCTCCGCGTTTTTAACCGTAATGTCCTTGGGCTTGATCAGTTGCAGAAAATGCTCCATGTGCCGGGCCGGAATTTGCATAGTCTTCAGCGTTGTCGCCCGGTCTTTGAAATAATAAACCAGCGGGTCGGCATGACAGCTGATTCCCTGCTTAACGATGTGGGCGGCAAACTTACCGAAATCAGCCTCTTTGGCGTCAACGTTCAGCAACAAAACCTCGCAGTCTTTCCCCATGCTTTCATATTCGGCCGCCGTCTTTACCTCAACCTGCTTGCCGATACTCTCCAGCATATTCCGCAAAGCCTTTATTTCCATTAACTCCAGCGTATCAGAACCAAAACGAACCACCTCCGGCCGCGTAACCAGCACAATCTTATCGCGTTGCAAAAATTTTGCCGCCGTGCTCTTCAGCTTGTCTTTCAGTTTGAGATTTGCGTCAACCACCGTCTGCAAATACGGATTAGAAGGACGGTTCAACAGCGTCATAAACATCCCTACGTCCGGCATATTTATCTTTTCGACTTCAATATTGCCGCCGCGGTCGACAAAACAGTCGGGCTGAAAATAAAGCAGCCCCTGCCCGCGGTAATCCTGCGGACCTTCTTCGGCATATTTTTTCTCCGCCAGCACCACAGCCTGTTCAAAACCCATGTTCCGCTCCAAAAAACCACGGGTATATTCGGCCAGAGACAAGGACTTGTTCAAAGCCTCGTCAATCTTGACCCGCAGCTGCGGAATTCTGCTGAGCGGAAACTGCACGTTTTCCTCCGCCGCGGCCGGACGGATAAAAAAGAAACCGTTTTTGCTGCCGACATGCTGACCGTCATGCATCTGCAAACCGGCATTCTCGGCCTGATAACGAAACTTGTTGACCAAAGCCGCCGTAGTTCTGTAATCGTTTTTCTCAAAAGCCCGCTGAATTTTACCCGCCAAAACCGAAAGTTCCGGATAGGCATTGCCGTCAAGCTGACGGCTGATCAACTCCTCCGGCAAAGCAAAACCCTTGTCGCCTTTCAGATGATAGTGCAGCTTCTCGCCATCTCCCACGTCAAAGCGCGTAAAATTCCCGCCCGGCCCCTGATCCATCCGCAAATGACGGTAAGCGCCGGCGCCGCGCAAACGGTGCTGAATGTTTTCATAATCGTCGGGAAAAAACGCCAGCAGCAGGTCAAACGGCGGCTGACGACGGATATTCTTAAAATTGTTGTTGGCGCGGATAATCTCTGCGGCCGCCGGATTATCCTGAACGGTTAAAGCCCCGGCCAAATCATAATAGGTTGCAAAAGTTCCGCCGGCCATTTTCACGCGGCCGCAATCCTCAATAAAATATTCAAAGGACATTATTCATCTCCATTTTATAAAAAAAATAAATAGAATCAAAAAGTTAGATTGTTTTATAGATATATAAATTCAGACACGGAAAAATATGGCACTAACAGTGCCACCAGAAGAAATCAGCAACCAATATAAAATCAGTTTTTAACATTAACTTTCCCATGTTATGAATTCATCGGATGATGAATAACGACGATTATAATAATCACGGACAGAAATTTGTCAATACCCGCGCATAAAAAAAGCTCCTACTAGGGAGCTTTCGCGGTCTTTTCCAAATCTGCGGTGCAGTTCGGGCATTTCACCGCCTTAAGCGGAATAACCGAACAACAGAAAGGACATTCCTTGGTTTTGGCTTCTTCCCGCTTTTCTTCTTTGGCATCCAGTTTGGCTTGCAGTTCGTTAATGCCCTTAATCAGCAGAAACACGGCAAAAGCCACAATCAGAAAACTGATAACGGCATTAATAAACAAGCCGAGATTCAGCGTAACGGCACCGGCCGTCTGCGCTGCGGTCAAAGAAGGATAAGGCGCCGGCATCGCGCCGTCTTTCAACACGAAAAACATATTGCTGAAATCAACCTTGCCCAACAACAGGCCGATCGGCGGCATAATAATGTCTTTCACCAGAGAGTCCACGATTTTGCCGAACGCGGCGCCGATAATAATACCGACGGCCATATCAATGACATTGCCGCGCATTGCAAATTTTTTAAATTCATTCAACAAAGATTTAAACATTTTCGTTTTATTTCAAATTAATAATGCGGAGGCGGCGTTTCTTCCGAAAGCGGCTTTACCGCCTCCTCATTCAGAGAATTAAGCAGATATTGATTCTGCTTGACCAGAAAATCTATTTTTTTCCCTTGGTCAATAACCACCTGATTCAACTCGTCAATCACTTTTTCGGCGATTGCCAGCGCGCTTTCAATCGCAATCAGGCGTTCTTCCAAAACATCGTCCGGCATCATTTCCTGCGGTCTTTGTTAGTCTGATAATACGTCGTATTAAACAGGGTTATGATAACCGAAAGCAAAGCGGAAACAATGATATTCGCGGCATTGCAGCTGATCAGGTAAAAAGCGGCCACATACGGAAAATAAACCAGAATCGCAGCCAGCAGCCACGAAACATAAGAAGCGCGGCTGAAAGTCCAGAATTCCTTCATGCCAACCTTGCGCCCGGCCATAATCAGCGGCAGAACGACGCAGACTTTTGCAAACAGCCAGACACCGAGAAAAACGTTAACAACCAAAGCGGCCGGCAGCCAGAACGAAGGCAGGCCGTGATGTCCGGCGATAGCGCTCATAATAAAGACCGGTATCATCATAACATAGCCCATGACAAGCTGGATAACGATGAAAAGAACCCACTTTTTGACAAAGCCCCAGAGTTTGCCGAATTTGACCTGCATGGCCTGACGGTAGATAAACATCTCAATGGCTGTATATACCAGCGGACTCAATATCAGAGACAAAGTCATGTAAAAGGAAAATTTTTCATTTCCCGCCGCTTTTGCCAGCAGATAATCATCCAGAAAAGAATAAATAATCAACGGCAGAATAAACAAAAGCCAAATATGGAATTTCTTAAAATACAAACGATAAGAATCTTTGATAATCTGTAACATAGCACCATTCCTCAACAAGTTGCGCCAATGAAAATATGTTAGAACATTATTTATAATTGTCAAAATAAAAAAGCCGGTATTAAACCGGGCTTTTTTAAATTTTCTCAGTCATAAAACTCGGAGAATGCGGCGGATAATAAGATTTCAGGGAGAAAGTACCGGAGCGTACATAGAAGTACGTGAGGACACTTTCTGCCCGCAAAATCTGTATTAGCCACCCAGTCATAAAACTCGGAGAATGCGGCGGATAATAAGATTTCAGGGAGAAAGTACCGGAGCGTACATAGAAGTACGTGAGGACACTTTCTGCCCGCAAAATCTGTATTAGCCACCCAGTCATAAAACTCGGAGAATGCGGCGGATAATAAGATTTCGGGGAGAAAGTACCGGAACGTACATAGAAGTACGTGAGGACACTTTCTGCCCGCAAAATCTGTATTAGCCGCCCATTATACGAGTTTTAGATACGGCCGTAATAAGCATCCAAATACATCTGCTTAATTTCCGATATCAACGGATATGCGGGATTGGCGCCGGTGCACTGGTCATCAAAGGCCAGCTCGGAAAGACGGTCCAAACCGTCCAGAAATGTCTTCTCGTCAACGCCCCATTCCTTGATGGAAGCCGGAATTGAAATGCTCTTCTTCAGCTTTTCAATCGCCTTAATCAGATTGGTCACTTTCTCCTCATCGTTTTTGCCGCCCAGATTCAACGCCTCGGCAACACGGGCATAGCGGCGTCGGCCTTCGGGATAATGATACTGGGAGAAAGTTCCCTGCTTGGTCGGGCGTTCGTTGGAGTTAAACTTGATAACCTGACTGATCATCAGCGCGTTGGCAATGCCGTGCGGAATGTTATATTCGCTGCCGAGCTTATGCGCCATGGAATGGCAGACGCCCAGAAAGGCCTGCGCAAACGCCATACCGGCCATCGTCGCGGCATAGTGCATATTTTCGCGAGCCTGCGGGTTGTTCGGCCCGTCATTAACCGATTTTTCAAGGTTTTCAAAAATCAGATGAATGGCCTCATAGGCAATTCCGTCGGTAAACGGCGTCGCCAAAATCGAAACCAGAGCCTCCAGCGCATGGGTCAGAGAGTCAATGCCCGAAGCTGCCGCCAATCCGCGCGGCATAGACTTGACCAAATCCGGATCCACAATCGCCATATTCGGCGTTAGGGCATAGTCTGCAATCGGATATTTGATATGGGTTTCTGAATCGGTAATAACCGCAAAAGGCGTAACCTCGGAACCGGTGCCCGAAGTAGTCGGAATGGCCACCATCGTCGCTTTGGCCCCCAAATCAGGAAACTCGCAGATACGTTTGCGGATATCCATAAAACGCATGGCCAGATCATCAAACTTGACTTCCGGATGCTCATACATCAGCCATACGATTTTAGCCGCATCCATCGGCGAACCGCCGCCCAGCGCAATAATGACGTCAGGTTCCAGATTGCGGACAATTTTCAGCGCATTTTCAATTGTCGCGGTATCGGGATCCGGATTAACGTTGGAAAAAATCTGATAAGCAATGTCCAGTTCTTCCAAAACACTGGTAATTTTGTCCGTATACCCCAAGCCGAACAACGGTTTGTCGGTTATGATAAAGGCTTTTTTCTTGCCTTTGAGTTCGCGCAGGGCAAAACCGGTCGCGCCCTGTTTGAAGTAAATTTTCGGAGGAACCCGGAACCACAGCATATTTTCTCTTCTTTCTGCAACGTTTTTAATGTTTATCAAATGTTTTACTCCCACGTTTTCGCTCGCCGCATTTCCGCCCCAGGAACCGCAGCCCAAAGTCAGGGACGGATCCAGACGGAAGTTGTACAAATCGCCGATACCGCCCTGAGATGCCGGCGTATTAATCAAAATACGCCCGGTATCCAGCATATTGCTGAAATGAGTGATACGGTCGGCATTATGTTCCGCCGTATAGAGAACCGACGTATGGCCGCGGCCGGCAAAATGAATCAGCTCGGCGGCATCGGACACTGCGTCTTCAAAGGTGTCGGCCTTATACATTGCCAAAACCGGAGATAGCTTTTCATAAGAAAATTCTTCTTCAACACCGATTTTTTCAACTTCGCCGACCAAAACTTTGGTGTTTTCCGGAACTTTCACGCCTGCCAGTTCGGCAATTTTGAAAGCCGGCTGACCGACAATGGCGGCATTGAGCTTTCCGTTTTGAATAATGGTCTTGGCAACCTTTTCCTTTTCTTTTTTGTTTAAGATATAGGCACCGCGATATTCAAGCTCTTTCTTAACCTCGTCATATACGTCTTTATGAACGATAATCGACTGCTCGGAAGCGCAAATCATGCCGTTGTCAAAAGTTTTGCTCATCAAAACCGAACTGACGGCCATCTTAATATCGGCGGTCTCGTCAATAATCGCCGGCGTGTTTCCGGCACCGACGCCCAGAGCCGGCTTGCCCGAAGAATAGGCCGACTTGACCATTCCCGGTCCGCCGGTCGCCAAAATCATACTGATTCCCTCGTGGCTCATCAGATGCTGGGTCAAATCTATCGAAGGCTCTTCAATCCAGCCGATGATGTTTTTCGGCGCACCGGCGGCAACGGCGGCTTCCTGCAAAATTTTAGCCGTTTCAATCGTACATTTCTTTGCGCGCGGATGCGGCGAAAAAATAATACAGTTCCGCGTTTTCAGAGCAATCAGTGTTTTGAAAATAACCGTCGACGTCGGATTCGTCGTCGGAATAACGCCGGCAATCACGCCCAAAGGCTCCGCCACTTTGGTCAGACCGTTTGTCGCATCGTGTTCAATCACGCCGCAGGTCTTGGCATGACGATATTTGTTGTAAATTTCTTCCGCCGCAAAGTGGTTTTTGATTACCTTGTCTTCCACAATGCCCATTCCGGTTTCGGCCACGGCCATTTTGGCCAGCGGAATACGATTCTTGTTGGCCGCAATCGCCACCGCTTCAAAAATCCGGTCAACCTGTTCCTGATTATAAGTTGCCAAAACTTCCTGAGCGCTTTTAACCCTGTCAATAATCACATTCAAATCATCTATACTTTTGGCGCCGTTATCTTCCAGCTTCGACGCTTCTTCCGCGCAACCTTTAGCCTTCATGTTGCATAAACTCCTCTAAACAAAATTTTTAAACCAAGGCAATATACCTTAACAATTGCAAAAGAAAGGTTAAGATTCTGAAATACATACCTATTTTATAAAAAAAACGGCTGTCGAGCCGTTTTTTTTCAACATCGGTTATTTCGCGTTCATTTTACGCATTTCCCTGCGTTTTTGCTTGTCTTCAAGATATTTCTCGCGGCGGGCCTTTTCGCCGTCGCGCAACTGTTGCTGAAGCTTGTGTCTTTCCGCCCGGGGAAGTTTGCGGATTCGGCGGCGTTCTTCCAAACGCTCTTTTTGCAGCTGCCGCCGTTCAAGCTGAATCTGCCGGCTTTCCTGACGGCTCATATTGCGGCGCTTTTCGCGCTCCTCTTTATATTCGTCAGCCAGGCGCTTTTTCATTTCGTCGCTTGAAACCAACGGCTTCTCAGCCTCTTTAATCTTACTGACAGCTCGTTCGATTCGATATTTTTCCAAAAGTTTCAACGGCTTCTCCCCTTTGCTGGCATCGCCGTTCATCACCGACGGAATACCTATTGCGCTCTGCGGGACTTCTATTTCTTCTTCAGCGTCTTTTGTCTGCCGCTGATCGCCCGGATTCGCCTCTGGCTGCTCAGCCGCCGCATTTTCGGCTTCTTGAGCCTTTCTCGCTGCAGCCGTCGCATTTGCCCTGTTCAGAGCCTCTCTTTTTTTGGCAGCATTGTCAATAACAACTCTTCTGACCTGCTGCGGACGAATATTTTTGGAAACACCCTGACCATCGGATTCCAAATCGGCTCCGCTCACGTCGCCAAACAACGGATCCGCGGCCTCTTCCTGCGCACAAACAGGAAAGGTCACAACCGTCATCATTGCCGCCAAACCAATCATCAGCCGTCCGAACATCTTCCGTTCCCCTCTTGCATATAAAATAAAATCGAATATAACCGTATTATAAAATATAAAAAAAAGGAAAGCAAAATGAAAATAGTCACGGCCGGAATAATCTCTTATCACAGCAAAATTCTGATTGCGCAGCGCATCCGCACCAAAAAGCCGGCGCTGCTGTGGGAATTCCCGGGAGGCAAACTTGAAGAAGGCGAAACCTTGCAGCAATGCCTGCGGCGCGAAATAAAAGAAGAGTTTGACTTGGAAATCAATGTCGGAGATTTTTTCATGACTTCCGATTACAATTACGACTTCGGCTCAATCCGTTTGCAGGCTTTTTTTGCCGAAGCCGCAACCGACAAAATCGGCTGCCTGAACTCTCACGAAGACTATCGTTGGATTGACATTTCGGAAATCGACGCTTTTGAATTTTCTCCGGCCGACATTCCCATCGTCGAGGCCCTGAAAAAACAATCGACCTAATCTTGCAAAAACATAGATATGTGCGCCGTTTTCAATATTTCGGGACTGTAAAGCAGCATCAATTCCTCATTACGGCTCAAATCCATTTCTTTGCCGAAAGTGAGATAATTCTCCAGCTTGATTTGCGCGCTGTCCGCAACCTCGGCGTCAAATTCCGGCGCCGGCCCGTTAACCTCCAGCATCATCAGATGCAAAGCGTTCATAACGGAATCTTTAACCACCAGCTCAACCCCCTTATACTGCGGAGCCGCCTCTTTCATCAGTGTCTCAAAATACCGTGCCCGGCGCAAAATCAACGGCGGTTCGTTTTCTTCGGGAATTATAAAATAACCATGCCGACGGAAAAACTGCCCGACGCGAACCCGCGACAAAAACATTGAAAGAGGAACGGAAAACATCAGCCCCAGCGTAATCGGAAGCATCCACCAGAACAAAGCATGAGCATAAAACCAGATGACAACCGTCGCCGCGATTCCCAAGCCCGCATGCCATTTGTGGCGCACCCATGCTTCTCTCAGCGAAGTTCCTCTGTCACCGCGGTTCTGAGCCGACCAGCCTGCGTCACTGCCGGATAAAATGTCAAAAACGAACTTGCTTTGAAACATCATCATAATCGGCGCCGTCAGCACGCTCATCACGATTTCCAGCAGCACGCTTTTCAAAGCCGCAAACCGGCCCCCGCTGTGCGCTCCGTCATTATTTCTGAGATATACGGCGAGCCCCAGAAACTTGGGAAAAATAAGCATAAACATCGAAATGACAAACAGGGAAATCGTGCCGATCTTGTCAAATATCGGCCAAACTGGAAACAAAGTTCTGGCCTCTTCAAAATATACCGGAGGAAAGAAATTGCGTCCCAGGGCAATTGCCATGCCGACCAACAGAAAACTGAGCCAGATCGGCGATGACAAATAAGACATAATGCCGATGGTAAAATGAATACGGCTGACCGGATGCAGCCCTTTGGAAATCAGCACCTTGATGTGTTGCAGATTTCCCTGACACCAGCGGCGGTCGCGGGTAGCAAAATCAATCATCGTCGGCGGACATCCCTCATAACTGCCTTTCAGCTCCGGCAGCAGCCATGCCGCCCAGCCGCCGCGGCGGATCAGCGCCGCTTCCACAAAATCGTGACTGAGAATATGCCCGCCGAACGGCGCCTTTCCTTTCAAAACCGGCAATCCGCAACACTCGATAAAAGCCCTGACCCGGATAATGGCATTATGCCCCCAGTAATTGCTGTCGCCCACCTGCCAATAAGCCAGACCGGCAGAGACAATCGGACCGTAAACCTTTCCCGCAAACTGCTGGATTCTGGCAAACAGGCTGTGGCCGTCAAGACACATCGGCGGCGCCTGAATAATACCGGTGCGCGGATTTACCTCCATCAGCTGCGCCATTTTGACCATGGTCGAACCATTTAAAAGGCTGTCTGCGTCCAAAACAATCATAAAGTCATACTCGGCGCCCCACTTGTTGCAAAAATCTTCGATATTGCCGCTTTTCCGAGCCGTATTTTTTGCCCGGCGGCGATAATAGAGGTCAATTTCGGCCGGCATTTTCCGTTTGGCTTCCAGCCACATTTTTTCTTCCTCGACCCAAACCTTGGGATCAGTCGTGTCGCTCAGAACAAAAATATCAAAGTTTTTTCCCTGCCCTGTCTGGCTGAGGCTTTCGGCCATAGCCAGCAGATTGGCATAGACCTCGGCCGAAGATTCGTTATAAACCGGCATCAAAACGGCAATTTTGGAACCAAGCCGCCGTTCATCTTCCGCCCAGTCGATACCGGGAACTTTCCTCCGTTTCCACAACTCAAAAAAGCCGAATACGCTGGACCAGAAAAACAGCGCAATCCAGGCAAACGTCAACACAAACAAAACAATCATCAGAATTTTGGTCGGCAAAGCGCTGTCGGTCGGAATTGAGCTGATCCATTTCAAAGTGGCCAGCAGCGTTGAAAGCAGCATCAGTCCGAAAACTTTTATCCGCCGGTTGCGTACCCGCGCCGGATTCAGGTTAATCAGATTGTCTTTTGGCAAAACCATTATTTCTTATTCCTGTAAAATCCCCGAAAAATCCTGCTGAACACCTTCAACGGATGCGGCGGTTCAATCTTCTGCGGCGCCATATGCGAAACCTTATACCCGGGCACCTGACACAAGTTAAGCCCTTTTATCTGTCCCGCATAATCTTTGTCGGCTATCTCTCCCGTAAAAGCGCCGACACCCCACTTCTCAGCACCGTCCAGCAGTAAAAAAGCCGTTTTGAACCAAGCTCTTTTAGACATGTCCGGTAAGTCGACGTCGGCAAAATTCTCGTCCAGATTCTTTTGCAAAATTTCTTCAAGCGCCGCAATCACGTCATCCGTTTCAATCTCGAAACGGTGTTTTGTCAGCAGAGCCGCCACCGCTTTTTCAAGATTCTTCCCTGAAAACCCCAGACTCTTAAAATAAGCGGAAACAATATCGTCAAGACTTTGAACCCTTATGGCAGCCATTGATAGCTCCAGACTTCCGAAACCGGTTTTCCGTCTTTCACCAGTGAAATTCGGATTTCGGCCGTTTTGCCGCCGTCCGGCTTATAGTCCATATAAACCAAGGCGCCCTTGCTGAGCGAATTATACATCAGGTGCACGCCCTTAACCGTCCCCTCCGACACCGAAACATCCGCTTTAACCGCTCCGTTTTCAATTGCCGTTTTCAAATCGCGGATCCGTACGTTGTCAAAATCAACGACAAACTTGCGCTTTTCGGTTTCCAGCATGCCGGAAATGCCGCCGATGCCGGTATAAGTCGCCTTCACTTTAGCCAGTCCGTGATCAACCGGAACCGTATCCGCCCAATGCAGCATATACCGGAAACGATATGCCTCGCCTGGCTGTAATCTCTGTTCCGGCACCTCAACAGGGAGGACATTGTCGTGATCTTGCTGTACAGACCGAGCCACAACCAGCTAATC
>CALXRQ010000040.1 GCA_944390895.1 uncultured Alphaproteobacteria bacterium | reverse complement strand
CGTCAGGGTTTTCATCTTCTTCGGCCTCAACCAGCGGCCATAGCTCAACTTTGCCGCCGTCACCGATTCGCGAAGGCGTATGGCTTATGCTCTGTCCCTCCGGTATCACGCCTTGTTTGGCCGGAAAAGTTGAGAAAACATTGTTAACCACATCCAAAACCGCCGCCGTCGAACGGAAGGAAACATCCAGCTGCACTTCCTCAAAACAACCCTGCGACGCCAACCGTTCGGCAAAATAGCGGCGCATATTTTCAAATTCTTGCGGATCCGCCCCCTGAAAGGAATAAATCGACTGTTTACGGTCACCCACCGCAAACACTGTCCGCGTCACATTTCTCGCGCCCGCACCGTCAAAAAAGTCTTCCGTCACCGCGCGGATAATTGCCCACTGGTCAGGAGAAGTGTCCTGTGCTTCGTCAATCAACACGTTGTCTATGCCGCCGTCCAGCTTAAAAAGCACCCAGTCTGCCACCGCTTTGTCTTCCAGCAGACGTCTGGTCAAAACAATCAAATCCTCATAATCCATTTTGGAATGCCGACGTTTATAACTGTTATAACCGCTGATTAAATCTTCGGCCAGATACAAAACCGCTCCGGTGGTTTCCAACAGACCCGCCGCGCAGATTCGGTTTTCCAAAAACTGAATGTCTTCCGCCAGCGAATACATCTTCTCACAAATGTCAGGATAGACTTTCACGGCGTCTTTGGTTGCCAGTTTTTTACGGATGTCCCCTTTGGTCAGAAAGATTTCCCGATAAGATGCATAATGGTTTTCCGGAGCTTTGCTCTCCAGAAAAGCAGCTAAAACGTCAGCTCGTTTCTTATCGCTTTCGGTACCGGCAGCCAAAGCGTTCATAATCCGTTTTAACAACTCCCGATCCAATTTCCGGCAAAAATCCCTAATCAGTTTTTCCGGAGTATCGTCCTCATTCACGCCGAGCTTCCGCGCCGTTTCGGCAATCAGGGCTTCAACATTGGCATATCTGGCCAGCAGTCGCGAAATCTTATTGCGGTTCGCCGCAATGTTGTTCATAATCTTTGGAAAGAAGAATTCCGAAACTCTGGTCGTAATAAAAGCCAAACTCCGGGCCGAACGGCTGTCCGGTTCATGTTCGATTTTCTGCAAAAGCCGAACCTTGACTTCTTCCAGCGCTTCGCCGGCCGCTCGGTCGTCCATAACCTCAAAATAAGGGGATATTTTGGCTTCCAGCGGAAACCTTTTCAAAATTTCCTGACAGAAACTGTGAATGGTCTGAATTTTCATACCGCCCGGCGTATCCAGCAAAACGGCAAAAAGTTTGCGCGCGGCAGCCTTAAGCTCCGAAACTTTTTCCGCTTGCGCCGGTAACTGCCCGAGCAGAGATTCCAATTCGCTTTCCAGTTGTTCTTCCCCGGCAACGGCCCAGCGGCTGAGACGGCCGGCAATACGTGTGTTCATCTCCACCGCCGCAGCCTTGGTATAAGTCAGACAGAGAATTTTTGCCGGAGCCACGCCTTTCAGCAACAGCCGCAAAACCCGATCGGACAAGACCTTGGTTTTGCCGGTTCCGGCCGAGGCCTCAACCCATACCGACTTGTCGGGATTAGCGGCGCGGCGCTGTTTTTCCGAAGCCAGTTTCGAACGGTTTTGCCTTTCCTGTAAAATATCTGCCGTCATTCCCCTTTGTCCTCCGTATCAACCACCGACCACTCTTTTACCCGGGCCAAATGCTCATAATCGGAATAATCCGGAACGCTCTTGGGATTCGGGCGGCTCAGATACGGCGTGGTTTCAAAATCAAACAAATGCACCAGTTCGGCAATACGCTGCAAATTGTTTTCCAAAATTTCCGGAACGTCATCGTCAATCGGCGCCGCCTTTTTGCCGAGCTGCCAGTAAATCAACGCCGCCACTTCCTTTTTGCCGATTCCCTCAAAACCGCCGTTCGCTGCAATCAGGCCTTCTATCGGCAGCTGCGGAGCATAGCCTTTGGCCACTTCCTTTCTGCTGCGTATTTTCCCGGTTTTATAATCAATGATATTTATGCGGCCGTCCTTGGTTTCGTCAACGCGGTCGGCTTTAGCCTTTACCCTGAATTCTCCGGCCGGCGCGTTAAGCACGAACGCGCCTTTTATTTCATTATGGATTTTCTCAATTTCCGGACGATACGCCTGTTCAATGCCGATAATCCAATCCACGGTTTTTACAAAATTCGGCCACCAGAAAGCTTTTGTTTCCATTGCCACTTCATTGTTTCTGAAATATTCCTCGCCCAAAGCCAGCAGCTCTTCCCGCGCCGTCAACGGAAACGCCTGTGGATAACGGTTGTTAAACTGTTCCAAAATGGCGTGAATGATGTTGCCGTAGTCTGCCAAGCTTAAATCTGGTTCAATTTCTTCCAACGGTTTAAGTTTAAGAATATATTTAGCAAAAATCGCATACGGATCGCGCATCCACATCTCTATCGCGCTTGCCGCCAGTTCCCGCGGTCGGGCACTGACCGGCGGTTTTGGCGCCGGCGGATCAATCCTGACATAAGCCGACGGTTCGTCGATATGGCGCGCAATCAGACGATAGACCTCGTCTTCAAGCCGGCCGCTCTCTGTTCGCATCGCTTTCAAAACAGTTTCCAGCCGCAGCCACCAGCGCGATTTTACCATCGGCGTTCCCTGCACGCGTTCGGAACGGGTCAGATAAACCTCTTCGCCGCCCAGCAGCTCTGCAAAATCACGCGCCATAATGCCGATTGCCTTTTCCGGCTGCGGAAATCCGAAGTCTTTTTTCATCGGCCGCGACATCCACGGATCAGAACCCGGAAGCTTCGGCCACACGCCTTCATTAACTCCGCCGATAATCGTCACGTCAAAATGGTTCAACCGCGCTTCAATCGGTCCCAGAATCTTCAACCGCGGATGGGTGCCGAATTTCGGACGCACCGTTACCCCGGACATCATCGCCTCAAAAAAGCCCAGATAGTCGGCGGTCTTAACGTTTCCCAAAACCTCGGCTTTATCATACAAATCTGCAATAAACGAAGCCGCCGCTTCGCCGGCATCGCCCTTCCATAAAATTTCCGCACCGTCTTTGTCCGCTGCGGAAGCCAGTTTTTCCGCCGTTCTGACATGAACTTTCAGCAACAGTTTCAAATCTGTCTGCGGCTGCTGATATAAAGCGTACAATTCAGAAAAACATTCTTTAACATTTCGTTCGAACACCGCCGCTTCCGCGTCTTCATATCCGCCACGCCAGACCTTTTGCTCCAAAATACGCGCCAGCCGCCGCGCCGCGCCCGCAGACATTCCGTTTTGCAGCAACGGATGTTTGAGCAGGCTCAACAAATCAATCCGCCGAAAACCGCTTTCACAGACCTTGGCCGTCAAACGCAGAAAAATTCCCGCCGGCGTCAGGGAAAGCGGCCGGCCCGCGGAATCGTCAACCTTAATATCCCAGCGCTCCAGCTCGCCGGCCACCCGGCGTGCCAAATTACGGTCGGCCGTAACCAGCGCCGCCGTTCTCTCCGGCGTTTCCAAAACCTCGCGCATAATCAGCGCCGCCGCCAAAGCCTCCTCGCGAATGTCGGCGCAGTCTATCAGACTGAGACCGGCCAAAGCTTCTGTCGCAATTTTTTTATCTCCGATTCCCAGCCATTTGTCCGTTGTTTTGGCCGGCCGCATAATTTCGGAAATCAACGTTTCCCGAGCCGCATTTTGCGGCGGCGCCAGTTCCTGCACTTCATGCCGCTCCGTCTGCAGATAATCCAGAAGGCTTTTGAGCTCAAACTGCGGATGCGTGTCATCTATCGCTTCCCACGATTCGTCATCAAGTTCCCGATCCAGTCCCGGCAGAATAACCTCGCCCTGAGGCAGCGACAAAACCGTTTTAACCAACTCTTTCATAGCCGGATAAGTTGCCGTGGTTCCCGCGATGATTATCCGTTTTTCGGGAGGATTTTCCGCCCATTGGCGGCTTTGGGCTTTCAACAGGAGATTGCGGCGCAGACTGGGATCAATAAGATTCCTCTCCGCCAGAATTTCCGGCCAGAAATGGGTGATTATTTCCAGAAATTTCAACGTTTCCTGCCAATGAGCCGCATATTCTTCCGGCACCAGATTTTGCAGATTGTCAAAAGACAAATTTTCATTATGAACCGTATCTATCAGCCCGGCCAGTTCCTGCGCCAGATAACAGGCCTGGCTGAGAGGCATTTCCTCCAGACCGAAGTCACCGGGTTTGGCCATAATGATTTTGGTAAACAGCAGCAGCCGTTCGTTTTTTTCAATTGCCGGCGGCAGATTCAACAACTCGCGGTCTCCGTCCGTTCCGGTCAGAAACAGCTCGTCTTCTTCCACATCGCCCAGCGGCAGCATTTTGGGCAGCAGTATCGGCTTCATTCCCTGTGCGCGAACAAACGCTTCCGCCATTGACTTCGCAGCCCTGCGGTTGGGAAGCAGCAGCAAAACGTCTTGCAGACCGAGCGGATTTTCCCGATATTCCGCCAGCAGCTTTTCGGCAACGACGTCGGTAAAACTGCTGCTCAGCGAAACGTTGTAAAGATTTTTCCGCACTGCCGGCAAAATGCCCCCTAAGCCAGACTGGCTTTTAAGAAATTTTCAAACTGCCCGAAAGCCCGGCCGCGATGCGAAATCTGGTTTTTAGCCTCTTTGCTGAACTCGGCAAACGTGCGGTCATACCCTTTGGGAACAAAAATCGGGTCATAGCCGAAACCGGCCGCGCCACGGGGTTCCAAAGCAATTTCGCCATCAACGCGGCCTTCAAAAATCTGACAGCCGCCGCCCGGCATCGCCAACGCCAGCACGCAGGCAAAATAAGCGCTGCGGTCTTTTGACCTGCTTTTGCTCAACTCGGCCAAAAGCATTTCCATACCTTTGTTAAAATCTCTGTTTGGGGCATATCTTGCCGAATAAACGCCCGGCCGGCCGTCCAGCGCGTTCACGCACAGGCCAGAATCATCGGCCAGACAAGGCAGTCCGCACTGAGCAGCCAGCGTCTCGGCTTTAAGTCTGGCGTTTTCTTCAAAAGTCGTTCCCGTTTCTTCCACGTCCGGCAGCTCCAGCTCACCGGCGGAAACCACCTCGATATGATACGGTTCCAGCATGGTTTTAAATTCGTTGATTTTGCCCTGATTATGACTGGCTACAACAATTTTTTCAAATTTCATTTTACATTCCTAACGCTTGTTTCTGCTTTTCAATCAACCGGGCTATGCCGGACTTGGCCAGATTCAGCAGACGGTTGAACTGTTCCTCGTCAAAAGGGGCTCCTTCGGCGGTTCCCTGAATCTCAACGATTTTGTTGTCATCCGTCAAAACAAAATTCATGTCTACCTCGGCATGGGAATCTTCCTCATAATCGACGTCAAGCACACATTCCCCGTGACAGATGCCGCACGAAATCGCCGCCACCATACCCTTTATGGGATTAACGGTCAACCGGCCCTCGCGACGCAGTTTTTCAACAGCCAGCACCAAAGCGACATATCCGCCGGTAATGGACGCCGTCCGCGTACCGCCGTCCGCCTGAATAACGTCGCAGTCAATGCAGATGGAGATGTCTCTCATCGCTTCCAGATTGACCACCGCGCGCAAGGCCCGGCCGATCAGCCGCTGAATCTCCTGCGAGCGCCCTGACGGACCTTTTTTAATTTCGCGCGGAATGCGGGTCTGCGCCGAACGCGGCAGCATTCCGTATTCGGCAGTCACCCAACCTTTGTTCTGTCCCTTAAGCCAGGCAGGAATCTTTTCCTCCACGCTGGCGGTGCACACAACATGGGTGTTGCCGCATTTTATCAGGCAGGAACCTTCGGCATAGGGATTAAAATTCGGAATAATTTCAATATTGCGGATTTCGTCATTTTGACGTTGTGAATGTCTCATTTTCTTTTCTCTTTCAAATCTCAAAATCTGCTTAGAAAGATAGCCGAAAAAAAGACGCCCCGCAAGCACAAAAAACATTTCCCCCGAAAGCTGATGGCAGTTAAAAATGCAAAGGATGTGGCAAGAACTCTTTCTGCCTGCCAAACATACATCAGCCGTCCAATATACATCCTTTTAAAAGCAGATTGTAATATTTATAGACGGATCCTCCGGGAACATCCCAGCTGAAATCCTTGCGCATGGCATTTTGCGTCATCTGCCGGATTGTCTCGGGCCGGTTGTAAAAAGTCTCCAAGGCCTTGTTCAGCGCCTGAGTATAAGCGTTGACGTTGTTCTTCAAACGCTTAGCCATAAGATTGCTGCCGTAGACATGCTGCTTTTTGGAAAAAAAGACCTCAGTGCGGAAACCGTCCCTGCCGTCGTCTATCGTATCGACCAGCCCGCCGGTCGAAGTCGCGACCGGCAGCGCGCCTTTGGCCATAGCCTCCATCTGCGTCAAACCGCAGGGCTCAAACCGCGACGGCATCATATAAAAATCCGCGGCCAGCTGCACCGCATAGGCAAATTCATCTTTGTACCCGCGGAAAACAAAAATCCTTTTAGCCGCCAACGGACTGATTTTTCTGACCTTGTCTTTCAGTTTTTCCAGTACCTTCTGAAAATATTCGGCAGAGCCGGCACCTCCGAGAATAAATATCGGATATTCGCGGTAAGTATGGTTTTCGACAATATTGACGATTGCCTGCGCGGCAATGTCATAGCCCTTCTGCTCCACCAGACGGCTTGTCGCGCAGAAAATCGGCGTTTTTTCGGGATTTTTGACATCTTTTTCAATATCTTCAAAACAATAGGTATCCACCAGCGGAATTACCCGGTTTTTATAAACCTTGTCCCGGGCAATTTTTGAAATCAGCCGGATAAATGCCGCCTTGTTTTGCAATTTAACGCCCGGATTGTTTTCATCGTAAAACTTAAAATCGCTGCCGAAATACTGGTTGATTGCCTCAATTTTGTCTTTAAGCGGCGCAATCAGCTTTTTGTCATAGCCGTTGACGATGCCGAAAAAATTGCGGTGGTCTTTGCGGATTTTCAAAACGTCACGAAAATCAAACCCCATTGAGAGTTCTTTGGAAACTTCTTCCATATAGTTTTTGGAAACCGTTACCACCCGGTCGGCGAGATTGAAATTACAAGCCGCCTGATTATAGCTGTCATAAACAATCAGCGCGTTTTTGGTCCGCGGATTTGCGGTCTTGACCGCCTTTGCATTTTTAAAAACATTGGTTGCCAGATTTTCATACAAAGAATTTAAAAGTCTCGCCGTATTTTGATAATCCCAGCCCTGATATCCCAGATGGTGCGCCAGATGAATCACCGGAATATGCCCGATTGCGGCGGCGGACATTTCATCCATAATCCCGGCTTCTGCTTTGGCAACCGGCAGATATTTGACCAAACCCGAAATTGCGCCGCTGTGCCAGTCATTGGCCAGCAAAACGTCCGGCTTTTCAATCCCGGTAACTTTTTTTGCAACAATATCTTCAATCAAGCGGTAAACGGCCTTGGAAAAAAATGCAAAACGTTCAACCTCATTGACGTTATGTTCGTTCAACACATAGCAGCCGTCCTGCGCCGGCGGATTGTCGGCACGAGGATTAATCGAAAAGAAACGGTCGTTTTCCAGAAAAATATAATTCGTCCGACCGCAGCCGGCGGTATAAACCTTAACTTTATAATTCACCAACGTTCCGCGGGCGCCGGCAAACGAAACCGTAACAACTGCCGCCGAAGACAGCAGCGCTTCTTTTTTTTCCGCGCCGCGGTAACAAAGTCCGTCCAGCGCCGCCTTTTTTTTGCCGGTATTGCCTTTGTACAGCGGCGTCACCACCAGCATTTCGCTGCCCTCGGCGTTAAAACATTTGTTAAAGGCTTCCGGCAGTTCGGAAGCAACCATTCCCAAACCGCCCCATTTCATAAAAGTGCCGGTCTCGGCCGAAATCATCCAGGCGCGCGCTTTTTCAAACGCTGGCCATTCGGCTTTGCCGAGACACTGTCTTTTTGAAATGTTTTGGATTTCCCTAAAATACGGATTGTTGCAAACCGAAAACGTCACCGTAAACTTCCGCCCTCTGTTAAATCCCTTCGGCAGAGGTTTGAAAACTTCGGAACACTCAGATTCGGCGGCTGATTTCATCTCTTGTCTTTCGGTAAAGTTTACTCTAGATCAATATAACAGCATTTGAGGCTTTTGTATAGCTTTTTAGCAAATATAAAAGGCCGGCTATTGACTTGTCGGCGATTAATCACTAGATTTCATATATAAAATCAAAGCTGCAAAATTAAAGAGGAAAAATATGAACAAAAAACCAGATAAACAAACCGACGAAATTCTCGAACACGAAGAAGCTATGATTCCCGAAGAAGAGATTGAAGCCGTTGACGAAAAGGTAGAAGATTATGAGGAAACCGGTGACATTGTAGACGAAGGATATCTGGACAAGGCCGCCAAAGACAATATGGAAGCGCTGCGTATCGAAAACCAGCACTTGAAAGACGAATATCTGCGCGCTTTGGCCGATGCCGAAAACACCAAAAAACGCTGTGCGCAGGAAATTGAAAAAAACACCAAATATGCCATTTCCTCTTTCGCCAAAAGCCTGTTGAACGTTGCCGACAATCTGCACCGCGCCATTGAGGCGGCCGCAGACAACACCGAAAACTGTAAAGACCTGCTGAAAGGCGTTGAACTGACCGAAGCCGAACTGATGAAAGTCTTCAGCAAACACGGCATCAGCAAAATGGAAATAATGGGAACCGTTTTTGACCCCAACTTCCATCAGGTTGTTCAGGAAGTCGAAGACAAAACCAAACCCAACGGTACCATCATTGCCGAACTGCAGACCGGTTATATGATTAACGACCGCATTCTGCGCGAAGCCATGGTCGTCGTTTCCAAAGGCGGAAAATAAAAATCAAAACGAAAAAACATCTTAAACCCCTCCGAAAAGAATTCAGTTCGGAGGGGTTTTTTTATAGAACCTCGCGGCGGCCGACATGATCCGCTGCCGATATCACGCCTTCCTCTTCCATGCGGTCAATTAATGAAGCCGCGCGATTATAGCCGATGCGAAGTTTGCGCTGAATGTAAGAAGTTGAAGCCTTTTTGTCGTTGCGCACAATTTCCACCGCCTGCATATAAAGGTCTTCGTCGCTGCCTTCGCCCATGGCTGTCTTGTCAAACACAGCGCCGCCGGAGGAAGATGCCTTCTCGTTAAGCTCGCCTTCGGTCACGCCCTCAACATATTCCGGCTCTTTCTGCGACTTTAAGAACTCGACCACTTTTTCAACTTCGCTGTCTTTGACAAAGCTGCCGTGAACGCGCAGCGGCCGCTGTCCTGCCGGCATATAAAGCATATCGCCCATACCGAGCAGCTGTTCCGCGCCTTGCTCGCCGAGAATGGTACGACTGTCAATTTTAGAGGTTACCTGAAAACTGATTCGGGTCGGGAAATTGGCCTTAATCGTGCCGGTAATAACATCTACCGAAGGACGCTGCGTCGACATAATCAGATGCAGACCGGCCGCGCGCGCCATCTGTGCCAGACGCTGAATGGCCGCTTCCACTTCTTTGCCTGCCACCAGCATCAAATCGGCCATTTCGTCAACCACGATTACAATATAAGGCAACGGCGTCAGATCCAAATCCTGCTCTTCGAAAATCGGCTGCCCGGTTTCTTTGTCAAACCCGGTCTGTACCGTACGCGTCACTTTTTCGCCGCTGGCGCGCAGCTCTTTGAGTTTTTGGTTATAGCCCACAATGTTGCGCACATTGAGCTTGGCCATGGCCCGGTAACGGTCTTCCATTTCGCGCACCGCCCATTTAAGGCCGATGACCGCCTTGGCCGGATCGGTAATAACCGGCGTCAAGAGGTGCGGAATACCGTTATACATGGAAAACTCCAGCATTTTCGGGTCAATCATAATCAGTTTGCATTCATCGGGCCGCATCCGGTACAACAAAGACAAAATCATCGAGTTGACCCCCACCGATTTACCGGAACCGGTCGTACCGGCAACCAGCAGGTGCGGCATCTTGGACAAATCGGCATAGACATTGCGGCCGCCGATGTCTTTACCCAAAACCACGTTCAGAATATTTTTTGAATCTTCAAAATTCGGATCTTCTAACAATTCGCGCAGCCAAACCGTCTCGCGCTTGACGTTAGGCATCTCGATACCGATGGTATTTGAGCCCGGAACCACGGCAATGCGCACCGAAACGACCGACATCGAACGAGCAATATCGTCCGCCAGACCGATGACTCTCGCCGTTTTCGTACCCGGTGCCGGTTCCAGCTCATACAGGGTAACGACCGGCCCCGGACGAACCTTGACAATATTGCCGTTAACGCCGAACTCCTGCAAAACGTTTTCCAAATCGCGGGCTATTGCTTCAAGCTCTTTTTCGTTAACCTGCCCGGCGTTTTTGTCCTTGACCATCGAAAGCAGATTGACACTCGGCTTCATATAACCATCATCCGTCGCCTTGGATTTTGCCGTCGACATTTTGCCGCTCATTTCCGTTTCTTCGGCAGACGGTTTTTCGCTTTTTTCTTCCTTGAGTTTCGGTTCTTTGCGTTCTTTGGCCGCCTTGGGTTTTACCACCCGTCCGGCATCGTCGTCATCACTCTTGCGGCGCCGGCCGAGACTGAACGCGGCCTTGCCCGCAGCTGCAACATAACTTCCGATTCTCGCCGCAAAACGACAGACGGCTCTTCCCCAGGCAAACCAGTTTTTATATGTAATCCCGACTGCAAAATTAAAAGACAGAACGCTCAAAACTGCCAAAACCGAAGCAAAAACATACTTCCCGTAAGCATAAACATAAATATTGTTAAATACGCTGAGCAAATGACGGGCAAAAAAGACCCCGACAGCGCCGCCGATCTTTCCGAGTCCCCAAGCCGGCGGCACCAGACTCAGCAAAACCGAAAAACAAAACGTTCCGAAAACAAAGGCAAAAATCCGCGCATACGGATGCACAAACTCTTTGAGCCGCAGAAAACCATATCCCCACGCCAGCGGCGCAATCAAAAACAACGGCAGCGACCAGCCCAGCCACGACAAGACAAAATCCGCGCTTTTGGCACCGAAAGTTCCCAGATAATTATGAACATCCCCCGATGCGGCAGTATTAAAAGAAACATCGCCCGGATCAAAGAAAAAAGTGCTGACAATCACCAGCGCCGACAACACCGTTAATGCTAGCCCCAGACAACGACAACCGATTTTAGCCGCCAATGTTCTCTCTTTTTTCTTGTTTTTCTTCTTAGCCATAAGTCTGCAACCCATAAATTTTATCAATTACGGGAAAATTATAAGCCCGAATTGTCAAAATATTGTTAATCAATCCAGCGTGCTGTAATCCGGCTTGTGCATTCCCTGCATATACTTGGGATCGGTTTTCTTGATCATAATCGCTTTTTTTATCTTGGCGATTGCCGCTTCTTTTGCCTCCGGAGCATAAGGTTCGGAATGATTGTTCCACACCGTGGTCGGCCAGTCCGGATCTCCCTGCCGGCGACACAGGATATGCACGTGCAGCTGCGGACAGATGTTGCCTATGGCCGCTACGTTAGTCTGGTCATGCGGAAAGTTTTCGCTCATAACCTCTTCGCACAAATCCATTTCGCGCATCAGTTGCAGACGGTCTTCCATGCACAGATAAGTCATGTTTTTGACGTTTTCGACCCGCGGAACCAGAATAATCCAGGGATAAAGCGCATTATCCTCAAAAAGAACCGAGCACAGTTTCAAATCAATTATATGGGCTTTCTGAGCCAAAGCCGGAACCAGCTGAAACATATCATAACCTTTCTCAAAAAACTTGTTTTTATCTTGGGCGCATCCTAGCAGCCATTGTTTAAGATGAGATTAATAAAGGTTTATAAAAGGCTTTTAAAACTTGACTTTTCGGCATTATTCGCTAATGCTTGACACGATATTAATAGTAAGGAAAACACTGAATGACTAGAGCTTTCGTATTCCCCGGACAAGGTTCTCAATTTGTCGGCATGGGAAAAGAACTGGCCGAAAACTTCAAATCGGCCAAGGATGTTTTCGAAGAAGTCAACGAAGCCTTAAATCAAGACTTGTTCAAAATTATGGTTGAAGGTCCCGAAGCTGACCTGACCATGACCAGCAATGCCCAGCCTGCCCTGATGGCAAACTCTATGGCTGTGGTAAAAGTTCTCGAAAAAGAATTCGGCATTAAATTAAAAGACAAAGCGGCTTTTGTGGCCGGACATTCGCTCGGCGAATATTCCGCAGCCTGCGCCGCCGGCGTTTTTTCTTTGTCAGACACGGCCAGACTGCTGCGCACGCGCGGCGATGCCATGCAAAAAGCCGTTCCGCTGGGTGTCGGCGGCATGGCCGCGGTCATCGGCTTGGGTTTTGACGATGTCAAAAGGCTGGCCGAAACCTGTGCCGATGCCAATAATGTCTGCGTTACCGCCAATGACAACTCCGACGGACAGATTGTCATTTCCGGACACATGGGAGCCATTGACAAGGCGGTTGAAATTGCCGGTCCCAAATTCGGAGCCAAACGCTGCCTGAAACTTCCGGTCAGCGCGCCGTTTCACAGCCCCTTAATGCAGCCGGCCGCAGAAGTTATGGCCGCGGCTCTCGGCAAAGTAAATGCTCATGATGCCGAAATTCCGTTGATTGCCAACGTTTTGGCCTCGGCAATCAGCAAAAAGGAAGAAATTATCAAACATCTGATTGAACAGGTAACCGGTTCGGTTCGTTGGAGAGAAAGCGTTGCTTATATGAAAAACAACGGCATTACCGACGTAGTCGAACTCGGCGCCGGAAAAGTATTGTCCGGTCTGGTCAAAAGATGCGATAAGGAAATTAATGCGATTTCCGTCGGTACGCCGGCAGAAATTGAAGAATTGGCAAAGAATTTACAAAATTAACCCTAACAATGGAAAAAGGCTGGGATTTTTGAGATGAATAGAGTTATAGTTTTCAGAACCGGAGCGCAGCGTACATAGAAGTACGTGAGCACCGGAAGCTGAAAATATAGCTCTAGGCACTCCAAAAGCACAGCCGGAAAGGATATGACATATGTTTGAATTACACGATAAAGTAGCCCTCATCACCGGCGCTGCCGGCGGCTTGGGCGACAAGATTGCCCGCACTTTGCACAAACAGGGTGCAACTTTGGCTTTAACCGATATGCGCGAAGAACCGATGCTCAAGCTCAAAGCCGAACTCGGTGACAGAGTAGAGGTTTTCACCGCTAACCTGACCAATGCCGAAGATGTCAAAAATCTGGTCGCCAACGTTGAAGAAAAACTCGGCCGCATTGATATTCTGGTCAATAATGCCGGTCTGACCCGCGACAACTTGTTTATGCGCATGAGCGACGAAGATTGGCAGCTGGTATTGGATGTTAACTTGTCCGCCGGTTTCAAACTGGCCAAAGCAGCCGTCCGCGGCATGATGAAACGCCGTTTCGGACGTATCATCGGCATCGCTTCCGTTGTCGGCGTTACCGGCAACGCCGGACAGGCCAACTATTCTGCTTCCAAAGCCGGTATGATTGCCATGAACAAATGCTTGGCTCAGGAAGTCGGCTCCCGCGGCATTACCGTAAACTCAATCGCGCCGGGCTTCATCCGTACGCCGATGACAGACGTTCTGCCCGAAGACGTAAAAGCCGCTCTGCTGGCCAAGATTCCCGAAGGCAAACT
>CALXRQ010000039.1 GCA_944390895.1 uncultured Alphaproteobacteria bacterium | reverse complement strand
GGGACAGGCTTTCAGCAGGCTGCGAAACTCTTCGCGCACCGAATTGTTTTCCATAAAAAACTCAATGATGTCCAGACGTTCGTTGATTTCGGCAATGTCCAGCAGCGGATTGGCCACACGGTTATGCAGCAGGCGGCCGCCGGCGCCGGTAACGGTGCGGTCGATGACGCCCAGCAGGCAGGCATTTTTGTTGCCGGTCAGACTTTCTGTCAGTTCCAGCGAACGGCGGGTGGCGCCGTCTATCTCAATCACCTTGTTTTCAAAGAGTTTAACCGGCTTCTCAATTCTCGGAATGCGCCCTTTTTGCGTATTTTCAATATAGTCAAGCAAAATGCCCGCGGCAATGATTTCGGGTTTGGAAAAAGCGCCGAACACTTCCAGAGACCGGACCTCGTAGACGTCCTGCAAACGCTTTTGCGCGTTTTCAAAGTTAAAACGCGCCTGCGGCAGCACGCTTAACTGTTCGCGGTAATCATTCAGCACTCCGAAAATGCGCGGGTTTTGCAGATAGCCGTCCGCAACCAGAATTTCCACCGGATTAAGGCGCGCCAGCATCGTGCTTAAAATGACGGCCTCGTTTTTGTCTTTCAGGCTGACGTCCTGCGTATAAAAATCGCCGGTAGAAACATCTACCCAGGCTGCACCCAAGACATCGCCGCTGCGGGCCAGCCCCAGCAGAAAATTGTTTTTCTTGGAATCCAGCAGATGGTCTTCCGTCAGGGTTCCGGCCGTCACCAGACGGATGACGTCTCTTTTGACGACCGACTTGGCCCCCCTTTTCTTGGCTTCTTTCGGGTCTTCCATCTGTTCGCAAATGGCAACTTTATATCCCTGGCGTATAAGCTTGGCCAGATAGCTTTCGTAAGCGTGAAAAGGCACGCCGCACATCGGAATATCCACATTCTCATGCTTGCCCCTTTTGGTCAGGGCAATATCCAACGCCTTGGAAGCAATTACCGCATCGTCAAAAAACAGTTCGTAAAAATCGCCCATGCGGTAAAACAAAAGGTAATCCTTATGAGCATTTTTAATTGCGAAATACTGCGCCATCATCGGCGTAATTGCAGCTGATTTATTTTCATCCGTCATTATTTTATCTAAAAAATTTATTAAATTTAAACTTGTTTCATCATAGTATGTTTGCAGGGATAGTCTAGTGTTTTTTACAACTTATGGGACAAGATGATGTTTAAGTACGGGCGTAATTTGCTAAATATCGAAAAAGACTCAAAATTTGCGCAGCGGATTGTTTTTTTATCCATTCCGACAGCCCTGGTCTTCATTCTGCTGGTTGCCATTCAGCTGATGACGCCGATTATGGCCATTGTTTCCTACGCCTCGATCATCGTGTTTAACATTCTGCTGTTGTTTCCGATGACTTTTGAAATGCAGCAGCTCAAAAATTATATTTCCACCCTTGCCAGTGGCGAAAATTTTGACGAAAAAGCCATGTCGCTCTCGGAAAAAGACACCAAGGAAATTGTCAACGCGGTCAATGCCATGCACAGTTTCTGGGCGCACAAAACCGATGTTCTGGAAGCGCAGACCATTTCCGATACCGCGGTTTTGGATTCCCTTCCCGACCCGATCATGATGATTGACCGCGCCGGCAACATTCTGGGCGCCAACCTTTCCGCCCGAACCCTGTTCGGCAAAAACATTACCGACAAAAACATCGAAAAGGTTTTTGATTCCAACAACTTTATTGAGGCGGTCTCAAAAGTCCTGAAAAAGAAAAGCCCGTCGGAAAACCTGATTTTTTATGTTCGCAAGCCCGTAGCCCAGAAGCTTTACGCGCATATCAAGCAGCTGCCCTGGCTTTCCAAAGGGCGCGCCGTGGCCGTCATATCCATTTATGATCTGACCAAGGCCATGAAAATCGAAAAAATGCAGTCGGACTTTGTGGCTAACGCCAGCCATGAGCTCAGAACCCCGCTGGCGATTATTTCCGGTTTTATCGAAACGCTGCAGACCTCAGCCCGCGACGATGAACAGGCTCGCGACAACTTTCTGAAAATAATGAAAGAACAGGCCGAATATATGTCGGCTCTGATTGAAAACCTGCTGTCGCTGTCCAAAATTGAGCTGAATCAGGACCAAAAACCCGAAGGTAAAGCCAATATCGTCAAACTGGCCAACGAAGTTCAGGAAGCGCTGACCATAAGGGCTTCCGAGCGGGAAATGGCGGTCAAAATCCGTCAGGAAAGCGACATTCCCGAAGTTACGGCCGACGCGCATCAGGTAAAACAGGTTATTCAGAACCTGACCGACAATGCGCTCAAATACGGCGTGAGCAAGACCGACGTGACGATTACGGTCTATAAGGTGGATAACATTCCCCCGTCCAAAAGCTACAAAGTTGCGGAAGGCGCCGCCGTTGCCATCGCCATCAACAACAAGGGGCCCAAAATAAGCCCCGAAAATCTGGCGCGCCTGACCGAAAGATTTTTCCGTCTGCAGGAACATAAGGATCTCAATATCAAAGGAACCGGTTTGGGATTATCCATCGCCAAACACATCATTTTGCGCCACCGGGGAAATTTGACCGTTACATCAACCTCTTATAACGGAACGACATTTACCATCTATCTGCCGCTGGAACAATAAACGCTTTTTCCCGCACTGCCTTTGGCCAGCTGAAGCAAAACTTTACAATTCATTTCAACAACAGAAGATAGACCAAACCTAAAGTACAAAACACATAATATTTTGTGCCTTAAGTAACAGTTTTGTGAAAATTATTTTTCTGATGTCAATTTATTATTGTATTTATTTTCGTTTTGAGACATAATATATATAAGCTTTAGTTCTAATTATGTCATGAGGTGTATTATGTCTTGTTTTAACAAAATGTTGTATCTGTCTGCTTCGTTTATCGTTTTAAACGCAGCTTCTGACGTTTTGGCCAATTCTGACATAGAAAGCCTCAACCCCACTCTAACATCACACTCCTTAGAACTAAAGCCCGCCCATTCTTTTCAGCTGGCCCGCGCCACTTTTCTGCCAGATACCAAGGACGACCTCGGTTTCTCGGGACGCGATACCGGCGGTGGAGATTACGGACAAGGAGATGCCTGCAAAGACTATACGCTGTCCCAATGTCCCGCAAACGGTACTTGTACGCCTTGTCCGACCAATCCAAACAAAAAGAAACTAACAGGATGTGATTCCGGATACAAGATTAGCGGAAACACCTGTGTTGCCGCAACCTGTTCAGCGATTGATTCCTCCTACAAGTCTTTCATTCCCAGCAACAGTTACTGCACCAAGGTCTCAAAGAACGGCCTGACATGTTACAAGGACTGCAAAAACATCTCATGTTCCGGCTACAACCTCTCCTGCCCGTCGGGAATGCTCAGTAACACCTATGTCAGCAACGGCATTACCTATCAGGCTTGCCCTGATTGCCCTATTCTTCGCACTCTAAACTTAACAACTGTTTACAACTGTACGTCGAAGTGCAAAATTTCTCAATGCCCGGACAAACAGAAACTCAATGATGCCGGCACTGCCTGCGTTGCCAAAGACGACAACTGTCCCAACGGCTATTATAAATCTTGCGAAACCGGCATTGAAACCACCGTAACTCCGAAATACACCGAAGCTGGCACTGCCTGCTACCAGTGCAAGGCTAAAACACCGGCCTGTAAGGTTCCACACTGCAAAAAATGTTCGTCTCCGACATCAAATTACTGTACAACCTGTGAAGACGGATATGAGCTGTCGTCAGACCGAAAAACATGCCGGGAAATATCGCAATGCGAATTAAACGGTTATTATAACGAAGAAAGAGCCGCATATTATTACGGAGAGGATTATGAATGCAAATTGACACCCAAACTGGATGACGGAACCACTTGTCTTAGCGACTGCTATGAACCCAAAACATGTTGTTCAGGCACAGATTCCCTCAGCGGCATTTATAATATAAACAAAAAGAAATTTGAAACCTGCGGTCCGGCTTATGAAGCCGGCGTTTCCTGCATTAAGGGTTGCATTACGGCTCCTTGCACTAATATAAGCAGTTATAATCAAGCGCAGATTGACGTCGGATCATGTGACAGACTGAGCATTGAAAAACTCAATTTAAACTCTTATTGGGGCAACAGTCCTTATGATTATTTTTTAACGTTTCCCAGCTCGTTGAACTGTCCGTCTACGGATGTTGATTTTTCAACCGCGTTTTGGACCGGGCTGTTTCCGCCCATGACGGCGACAAACAGCAGCAACAGTTGGTCGACTCCGGCACCTATAGCCAACGTAACGGTTAAGTCATATACGTCTCCGACTTCCGGCGGCACAATATCCAACGTAAACCTGACGGCTTCCGACAAAATCGTTTTATACGGCATGTTTTTGGGTAATGCAACCATCACGGCACCGGAAGTTCATATTAAAGGTAACCTCGGAATGAGCAACAGCAAAATTATCGCTGACAATTTATATATTACGCCCGGCGTATCCATTGCCGTTGGCGGCCAGGTCGGCAGTGTTACCAGATATACTTACGAGGATCATACCAGCAGTATACAGTGCCGTTCGCATAAGCATCCCGGCAATGATTCTTTTATCGGAAGCCCGGAACGCCCGACGGCCTTTCATATTGAAGGAGAAAAAGATCCCGCCAAAATCAACTACGGCACACTCGGTCTAAACGGCTATTATTTGGGTAATCTGACCATCTATGGTTACAATGCCGAGACTATCCCTATTTTTTCCGAAGCCGTTATTTATAACTCCTCTTATTATAATGCCGGAGATCCTAATAATCCTAAGACAAACACTCTGACAATCAGCGACATTGAAGGGAAAAGCCAAAGCAATCTGTTTTATCGTTTCCATACCACCGACCCCAGCATTTCGTCCAACTATAATAACTTCATTAAAGGGCTACTGGTTTACGAGGGCAGTGTGGACGGCAAAAGCAAGCAACTATGCGAAGAAATGAAACAAAACGCATACCTTTCCGAAAGCAGTTGTAAGTTGCAGTCTGCTGCTCACCTGGTTGAGTGTGGCGACATTGATTACAGCCGGGCAACCTGTGAAATGTTCGGATATTCATCTAACCTACCAAGCGATCAAGAATGCAAAGAAGTGACATTACCCAATGGAAAGACCTGTTATAGTGACTGTAAAATGACATATTGTCATTACGGCTTGGAAGATGCTTACAACAATGTTATCTTCTATACTTGTTCAAACAGTCTTATAGAGACATACCCAGGTTATCTATATTGTTCGGAAGCTGAAGCAGGCGAATCTCCAGATGCGGTTTGTAAAAAACTGCAGGATAACTGGAGAGCTGATGAAAATGCGAGCGGAGGATATCCGGATACAATTACACCAATAGATACTTTACCTTATTTTTATAACATAGAAGCGGTAAGGGAAGGTTCTGGATATTTATGGTCAACCCCCATCGAGAATACCACAAATAAAAAGTGTGTTATTTGCGAACTCGTACTTAGAAATGAGGATGGTTCCGCGTATGAGTGAGATTAATACCCCTAAATAATAATAAAAAAACACTCCGGTGCTTTCATCCGGGGTGTTTTTTTATTTCCTTTTCTGAAGTTTTTTCAGGCAAACTTATGTTTGTCCTAACCGGGGATTTTGTAAAAGTGCATAAAAGTTACCGGCTTGATGTCGGTGGCCTTAAACACCATTTTGCGGATTTTGGCGCGGATATATTCTTCAATCTGCGGCGCTCTGTGATTGAGCTTGACGATTTCGGTCGGCAGCGTGCGCGCAACGTCGGCCTTTATTTCCTCTGCCAGCCTGGTAAAAGCTTCTTCCTCCAAAATGTCAATGGAAGATATTTGCAAGTCCAGCAAATTCCAGCAAGGGTCAAAGACCACGCTGATATACAGCGATGCGTTATAGGCAATCCTTCTGCGGTTTTTAATCAACTGCGAGTTCAGTGAGGTCAGCTGCTTGCGGTCTACGCCGATGATGTCGGTCGGAATTTCGCCGACTTTTTCAATCTCGTGATTATGCAGCAGCATTACATCGCCGTTGCGCGCCTGCGCCACTTCTTTAACCCCGCATTCCAAAGCAAAGCGCTTCTGGGCGCGGATGTTGCGTTTGTCTCCGTGCACCGGCAGCACAATCCGCGGCCGCAAAATCTGATACATTTTTTTGATGTCGTCTTTGCAGGCGTGGCCGGAAGTGTGAACCAGATATTCTTCGCTGGAAATGACTTCGACGCCGGCATCGCGCAGTTTTTCCTGCATACGTTCGATTTTTTCTTCATTGCCGGGAATAATCTGCGAAGAAAAAATAATGGCGTCGCCCTGCCCCAGAACAATATTTTTGTTTTCACCATTGACAATGCGGGTCAGTCCGCTGCGATAATTGGCCTGAGAACCGGAACAAATGTAGAGCATCTTGTCCAAAGGAATGTCCATAGCCTGTTTGGCTTCAACATAAGGCGGCAGATTTTGCAGATAGCCGCATTCTTTGGCGATGTTGATATTCTGAATCATACTCATGCCGGCAATGACCGGCGTGCGATCCGCGGCATGAGCGGCCAAAATCAGGCTTTCCAGCCGGGCGATGTTAGAAGCGAAGCAAGTGGCAACCAGCGTGTTTTTATATTTCGGCACCAGTTCTATCAGGCTTTGGCGGATGACCGCTTCCGAAGGGCCGGAAACATCATGAGCCAGATTGGTCGAATCGCCGATGTATAAATCCACGCCCTCTTCGGCCAGCTGTTCCAGCTTTTCAACGTCGGTCGGCATAAAGCTCATCTGACCGTCGTCAAAACGCCAATCAGTGCCGTGAACGACATTGCCGTATTTGGTGCGAATCATCAGCACTGAATTGTCCGGCAGGGAATGAACCACCGGCACATATTCCACCTCAAAATTTTGCAACCTGACAATCCGGCTGTTGTTAATCGAATGAAGTTCGACCTCGTTTTCAAGCTTGTATTCGCGCAGGCGGTGGACAATGTGTCCCAAGGTGAAATCCGCCGCGTAGACCGGGCACTTCAGCCGCGGCCAGACCTGCGCAATCGCGCCGAAGTGGTCTTCATGCGCATGGGTAATGAACAAAGCCTCTATGTCTTCCTGATATTCTTCCAAAAAAGAAGCGTCGGCAAAGCCCAGATCAATTCCCGGAAAATCGTCATTCAAAAAACCGTATCCGCAGTCTACAACAATAATTTTGCCGTCGACGGCATAGGCATACATATTAAAGCCGACTTCTTCGGCACCGCCAAGGGCTATGAAATACAGCCCTTCCTTATTAAAACAATTCATTTATTATCCTTTATATTTTTTCTCTTACCGCGGAAAGAACACGTCTCCCGCATATATTTTTTCTGTTTTGTCATTTGTTTTCAGCAACAACAAACCGTTTTCATCGACACCTTCAAAAATGCCGTCTTTTTCTTCTTTGTCGGTGCGAACCCTAATTTCGCATCCCAGGCCTTTTACATCAGCGAGCCACCGCTGTCTGATTGCTCCAAATCCGCACGTGTTCCAGCCGTTCACGTTTTTATCAAAAATATCCATATATTTTTTCAAAAAGGTTATGCGGTCGGTTTCATACCCCAGTTCGGCCAAAGACACCGCCGGATATATCACGCCCTCTATCTGCGGCGCCTTTTTGATGTTGACGCCGATGCCGATAACCAGATATCCGCCTTCGCCCTTTTCAAGAAGTATGCCGGAAATTTTGCGATCCGCTACCAAAACATCGTTCGGCCATTTGAGTTTAATGTCAACCGTCGGAAATAAAGTCCGGACGGTTTCAAGCAGGCTCAGCGAAACGACAAAAACCGCCTGTCCCCATTTGCAGGGTTCCATTTCAACGGCCATGGACATAAACAAATTACCTTCCAGACCGACCCAGCCGCGCCCGCGGCGGCCGCGGCCCGAATTCTGCTTTTGCGCCGTTACGATATATTTATGCCCCTTTGCTCCACTTGTCAAGTGCAAGGCTTCATCATTCGTGCTGCCGGTTTCCGCCAAGTCAATCCATTCCCAGTTGTTAATCTTTTGCATCTTGCCTCACAATACCGGAACCAGAAGTTTTTCGAGATTATCCATCAGATAGCTCGGATTTAATATGGAAATCAACACAATCAGGATATTTAAAAACAGGCAAATGTATATGCCGCGGTCCGCACGGTCAAACTTCCTTTTCCTCTCGTCAAAGAAAACCGCCTTGATAACGTCCAGATACGCCGTTATCATCAGCAAAAGCGCAACCATTACGATAGCCACGGAGCAATAGCTCCCTTCAATGACCAGATTGTTGACCGCGGCAAGTTTGCCCAAAAAACCGAGGGTCGGCGGCGAAGAAGCCAGAGAAACCATAAAAACCAGAAAAGCAACGGCTATGTACGGCTTTTGCATGAAAGCGCCGGCCGCGTCGTCAAGAACGGTCAGATATTCCCCGTTGCTCTTAAACCCGAAGAAAACCGTGTAAACGCCGAGCATTGACAGCATATATACCACCAGATAAACAAACGATGCGGCAATGCCGTCATAGTTGAACGCATTTAAGGTGATGAAGATGAACCCCAGATTATAGAGCGTGCCGTAGGCAAACAGGCGGCGCAGGTTCTTCTCGCGGTTGGCGCTGACCGCTCCCAGCAGCAGGGAAAACACGGCAAAACCCCACAAAACGGGCTTGATGCCACTGATTAAGGGAAAAAACACGTTCATGCACAAATTTACCAGGCTGCTGAAAGCCGCAAACAGCGGAATGATGGTATAAAAACCGCTGACCGGCAGAATGCTTACGGAAACGATATCCGCAAACCAAAAATGGAACGGCGCCAGACCAATCATAAACAAAACCGGTGCCATCAGCAAAACATACGTCAATACATCATACCAGAGAATCTGCGGCTGCGCGGCATAGAAAGCATAAACGTCGACATAGCCCAGACTGGCGGTTCTGCGGTACAGCATAAACATTCCGGCCGCAAACAGCAGAAGGAAAAACAGCGAAAACTTCAGATATCTTCCGGCTGCGGCCTCAACTTCCTGATCGTCTCCGTTTTGATACATCAGGAAATAATTGCAGAGAAACAATCCCAGCATTCCGGCAAACAAAACGGCAAGATGGCAGGCGGAAACAATCATCATAAGTGCCGCAATGCCGCCGGTACCCAGCGCATAATAGGCATAAGACGAGCGGTTTTTGTTCAGAAACCATTTGCAGGACAAGAAGAACCACGTCAACGCCAAAAGCACCGTACAAAGCTTGAACAGCGTCGTATAAGTGTTGTTTTGCCAATATTCGGGAAAGCTTCCGCGGTCAAAAAAGAGCAAAGTCAACAAGCCCGAAACGACAAGAAAGAACTTTGACAAGGTGTAAAATGTCTTGGGCGTTTTGGACTCACGAAAACGATTGACCAGAAACATAACCGCAAGGGACAGCAGCAGTGCAAATTCCGGTGAGAGAGCCAACAAGTCGACAACCATACTTTAATCTCCTCAGGCGCCGAGCACAAACCACAGCGGTTTGACAAACGACATTATCAAAACAAAACAAACAAAAGCCATAAAAGCCAGACCGGCTTTATCCAAATCCAGCGCAGCGGTTGCCGCCGGACAAAGGCGGCTGCGGTCTTTGAGCCGGAAAAGCTCCTGAAGCAGCGTGGCTGATACCAAGACCAGCGAGCAGACGACAATCATGCCCATTTTTATATTCTCCGCCAGCAGATTGGAAAGAATCAGAAAATTGTTCAAAAACAAAGAAGACAAAGGCATTCCGATGCCGGCCAGAACCAAAAAAGAATAAACGAAGGAAATTCCAGGCACGGCACAGAGTATGCCGTCATCGCTGACGCCCAGACTTTCCTGCTGTTTGTAGAGATAACTGGCAATGACTTCCAATGCCGAAACAATAATCAGATAGCTGAAGAAAGAAAAGGCAATGTTGAGCAGAACCACGTCAACGCGCGTCAACACACCCAGCAGATACATAATATAATAAATCGTAATATAGGCAAACATTTTGTATTGGCGGTCTTTGTTGATAAAACCGATCAGCGCGATAAACAGCATGGTAACGACGCAGACAATCTGAAGTATCATCACATATACGGCCAGGTCGTCCGGCAGATGTTTGGGCAGAAAGCGGACAAAACCGTAAATGCCGGTCAGCGGGATGATGCTGGAGATGATAAAAATCAGCGGATTTTTGATATGGGAATTGATGGAAGATATCCAATAATGGAACGGCCAGACCGGAATCCTTGAAAGCAGGGAAACGAAAATCGCGCCCCAGATAAAATATTCTACCGTACTGTTCAGCTCTATCTGGCGCAGACTGTCAAGCTTGACCGCTCCGCCCTGATAATTAAACAGGAAAACCGTGGCTACGAAAAAGAGCACCGCCCCCAGCATATTATAAAGCAGAAAACGGTGTATCAGCCCCTGCCGCCTGATTTCGCCGAACATTCCCATCAGCATAAACAACGGCAGCAGCATTCCTTCAAAGAAGATGTAAAACGAAAAAATGTCCGCCGCAACAAAAAAGCCGGTAACCATGCTTAAAAACAGCAACGACAAAACCATCAGCGACTTTTGCCGGACAAGATTGTTTCTGACGCCTAAAAAACCAATGACAAAAGCAATGTGAATGGCCAAAATCATAAGCAAAGAAAAAACATCGACGCCAAAAGTAATGTTAATGTCCGGCGCATCCATCCAGTTAAAGGTTTCAATTAGCTGAAAACCCGGTTTGTAAACGTCTATCAGCATAAAAATGCGCCAGATCATCACAATGTTGGCTATGACGGCAAACAGGCTTACGTTATATATATTGCGGGTTGAAGCGTTTTCGTCTTCGCGTGCCGTCAGGGCAAAAAGCATCCCCATAAAGGGAATGGCAATAATCAGCGAAAGAATTGAAAAAGTATTGAGCATATTCTATCCCCGGACATAAAAGTACACAACCATTGCGACCAGACCGGCAAGGCTGAGGACAACCCCGCTCCAGACCGCGGAGGCATTAAGCTTTGACGCCGTTTTGACCAAAAACGCCGTGCCGTCGTTTAAAGAATTGATGATGGTTCTTTCTATCAGAATAAAATCCACCAAAAGCCACAAAATGCGCCCGAAAATTCGGATCGGCGTCAGCAGCAGAAGCTCAAACACCTTCTCAAAATAGTCTTCATCCTGAAGAGCTTCGTATTCGGCCAAACGCTCAAGACGGCAAAACGGATCGGCAAAGGTAAACAGCAGCAATGCGGCACCGGCATAAGCAACCGACAAATGCCAGCCGTTTTCCGAAACGGCCAACAGAAGCATAATCGCCAGCAGCGGCAACCAGACATACCATGACGGATTTTTAAGCAGCGCCGCAACGCGCTCATCGGCATTCGGCGCACCCCAATAGGCCTGATGAAGAAAGTGCGCTCCGAACATAACGGCAAACGTCAGCAACGCCATACTCCACGGCTGGTTCAGCGGTTCCATTCCCGACAAGACAATCCGGAAAAACAAAACGAACGCCGCCAGCGACAATAAAAAAGTAAATTTGAGAGAGCGGAAGAAATTTCCCATTTTTGAAACAAAAAGTTCGTTGGACGAAGCGACAAAGACCATATAAAAAACCGCCGACAAAAGATAACCGGCAAGAACGAAATACGCCAAACGGAAACCGACGTCAAAATCGTTTAACGAAACAAGAGCATAAATATAGGCATATATCATCAGGTTAAAATAAACGGCGCGCTCTTTAATGTTGTCGATAATCAAACCGGCGCCGAAAGCCCAAACCATCGTTAAAACGGCAAATATCTGCAACATCGGAACCGAATATTCGGACACGGACAAAAGCGGCAGCGTTTTGGAAAGGATAATCACCCCGCTCAGCGGTGTCGAAACCCAGGATATGACATTCAAACGGTTAAAACTGACGGCGCTCAGTCCAACCAGCTGATTGTGAAACGGAAACAGTCCCGATTTGAGAAAAACGCTGAGCAAGAGCAAAACCGCGACCAAATCCCTGTGCGCGCCGTCCTGTTCAAAACGCCCCAATTCCGACAAATCCAGATTGCCCAGATGTCCGTAAATGACGGCAAAAACCGTAAAAAGCCCCATATCGGCCAGCAGGTTGTAATAAGAATAGCGGCTGCGGGCTTCCAGATCGTTGATAAGATAGAAGCCGGTGACGCCGGCCATGGCGCTGCTGACGGCAAGCTGAATCAGATTGTCGCTGCATATCAGCAACATCAATGCCGCCAGATTGAGAAAAATACTGCCGACCAGACGCGAACCGGAATTTTCTTCCGAACCGAAAACCGCAATCAGCGCCGCCGAAACCGAAACGGCAAACACCGGGAAAATCAGACGGTAATTTTCCGGCACCGAAGACAGGTTGACGTCAACGTACAGATCCTTGTAACGCAGCCAGTGAATGACAAAAGGCTCGTTTGCACCGTCCGCCCAGCAGCCGCAAAACCAGCCGAACAGAGCCAGCAGCACCAAAAGCAGCGCAAAAGACACCGCTTTGCCGCCAGAACGGCAGGAAACGAGAGGAAGCAGAAAACCCGACGCAAGCAGAATTAAAAATATACTGATAATCATAAAACATTGTATCCCGGTATATATGAATTAGGGACAATATAACAAATTCTGCAGCGTTTTAAAGTTCTTATTGCAGGTTATGAAACGCTTAAACAAGGCTGGCCAGAAAACCAATCAGAATGAACAGCATCAGCAAAATGCCGATTAAAATCAGCAGCGGCGAAGAATTCGTTTCCCGGCGAAGTTTCCAGTTGGCGACAAAAACCGCCAGATAGCTTATCAGATATGCCGCGCTGGCAAAATTTACAATCGAGTTAAAATCAAAGAACACGGTGGCCAAAAGAACAAGCGTCGTCGTAAAGGCGTTTCCCCAAGTGCCGTAGCGCCAGAAAGGGCGGATGTAAAAAGACGGAAAAATACGTTGGGCGGCCAAAGATCTTGTAATGCGGAAAATGCTGAAATAAGTGGCGTTGATGCCCGAAACATAGGCAATGACAGCCGTCAGATAAATCAGAAGATAACCCCACTCGCCCATCAGGCGCCTGGCAACGACGGCAACGGCAATATCTGCATTATCTTTCAGTTCCGCGGCAGGAATATAGTTCAAAATGACGAAAGCCAACCCCAGATAGAGCGCCAGAACAATCGACAGCGCCAAAAAAATTGCCGCATAAATGGTTATGCCTGGGTTTTTGACTTCTGCCGCGGCATTGGTCATTATCCCGTAACCGGCATAGGCAAAAAAGGTGATGCCGATACTGCCGAGAAAAGCCGATGTTGACGGAGACGGCGCCGGGGCGGCGGCCGATGGAACATAATCATAGAAGGCAAAACCGGTCAACACAAACAAAATGACAATTTTGACCGCCACCAGCAGAATTTCGGTCCGGCCGACGTCAGAAGCGCCCATCATGTTCAAAACCGAAGAAGAAATTATCAGCGCCGCTGCAAAAAGATTGATCCAGAAAGCCGTATCGGGAATCTCTTCAAAAAAGTTGACTGCATAGATTCCGAAAGATTTGGCCATCATGGAAACAGAAACGGCCGAAGTGAGCAGATAAACGACCGACAAAAGACCGGAAACGGTTTGGGAACGGTATGCCAGCCGAAAATAGTCGGTCAGACCGCCCGATTCAGGGTATTTCCCGGCCAGTTTGGCATAAGAATAGCCCGAGAACATGGCCGCTATGCCGGCAATGACAAACGAACAGTAGATTTTATCACCCGCCATACGGGCAACCTGTCCCAACAGCGCAAAAATTCCGGCACCGACAACGGAGCCGATGCCCATTGCGGTAACGCTCAGCAAATTCATGTCATATTTTTTATCGGCCATTGTCCTGCTCCGCTTCCCGTTTCAGAAAATATATAATAGAGACAGAACAAACTTCAATATCTCCGTTCGCAGCACCGGCAACAATCAAACCCGGAAACCTTAAAAACGGCTTCCGGGTTTGAATACGTTATTTTCTATTTATTTGCGGGTAATGGAAATCTTTTTCTTTTTGCCCTGTTCATTCTGCGACTTGGGGAAAGAAACGCGCAGAATACCGTTGCTGTATTCGGCGGCGGCATCGTCAAACTTCAGATCCCACGGCAAAGGAACCGTCCGTTTGAAAGATCCGTAAGAAAACTCCGAAAAATAACTTCCCTTGCGGTTTTCCTTTTTTTCCTGCTTTTTTTCGCCACTGATGGTCAGATAACCGTCGGAAGAGACTTCCAGATCAATGTTATTTTCCGGAATTCCCGGCATTTCGGCGGAAACGACAACATTATTTTCGTTTTCTTCCACTTCGACTTTCGGCGAAATAGCCCCCGGCACGGACGGCCATTCGCGCGGAAGGTCAAACATTCCGCCCAAAAAATTGCTGACCAGTTCGTTAAAATCATTATGAAAACCGTAACGCATCGGAGTGTTATGGCTGTTTTCTTTTCTGTTAATCAATGAATCAGACATTTTTTCCTCCTTTATAAAACTGTTGGTTCACTTCCTTCTACTATTGAGTTAGGAAATATTTTTTCCGTAATCAAGAGGATTGAAAAAAATTTTACAAATTTTGCAGTCGGCGGCAAATCCATTCCATAATCAGTCCGACAATATATTCCTGCTGCTCTTCGGTCAAAGCGGCACCGGCCTCAATACGGTGCCATTTTGCAAGACAGCCGCGGCAGCAGGTGCCGGTGGCATGCTGCGCCACAAATACCGGATGTCCGCGCATCGGGGTTTGCCGTCCGTCGTTTTCAATTGTGGCCGGAGCCAGACGGCGGGCGACAAAATCTTCCGCATGGCGTCGGATGACTTCCAGGCCTTTCTGCGCAATATAGGCACGATCCCGTTCCGAAAGCCCGAACCTAGAACGGAACGCTGATTTTTCAAGTCGCTCAAATATATCCTGATACATTTAAAAACGCATCGTTTAAAAATCAATTTTCAAAGCGGTCGAAAAGCTTTTGCAGTTCGGCAATTTTTTCATCGCGTTCATGCGGCGAGGCAAATGATTGGGCAACACAGTGCTGCAGATGTTTGGACAAGATACTGCTTTCCACCGCGCGGACGGCAGAGCGGACCGCTTTCAGCTGAATGAGAATATCCGGACAATAGCGTCCTTCTTCAATCATTTTCTTTATGCCCTCAATCTGGCCGGATATCCGGTTCAGGCGCGGAATATTTTCCATGTGGTTCGGATTGTGCGTCTTTTCGCAGGAACAGTTCCGGGGATCCTTCATTTCATTCTCCTTTGTACATTGCTTGCCGCTGACGGCAAATATTACAATGGCGCAATCGGATTTGTTTTTCAATATTTTATTTTCTGCCGATAAAAAAACGGGAAGGATTTGTTTCCTCCCCGCATTCGTTATTTTTCGTTTTTCTTACCGCCGCAGCCGGAATTTGTACCGCAGCCGCATTCCGTGCCGCATTTGCAGTTTTCTCCGCACCGGCAGTTCTCACATTTGCAATCGGGATTATTACATTTGGCCATTATTTTACTCCTTTCTCGTTATACCCGCATAGGGTATAATTAATATTATTATACTCTGCGCGGGTATATGTCAAGTTTTTTAATTATAAAATATTTATGAGCCAACAAACAATCATCAATTCCCGTTCATCTATTAAAATAGGATATTTTACATCAACTGTAATTTCTGATCTGTTACAAATCTAACGTTTTGAGCGTGCACATCAGAATGAAACTGCATTATTATTCAGCTTTGATTTTACTCGGAATTTCATGCAAAGTTTATAATAAAAAAACACCCCTCTTTGAAAAGAGGAGTGTTATAATTATGTGTCGGGATTGTCCTCGCTATGCTCGTTCTGCTTCGCTCGTTCGCACAGCTCACCGGCAGTTTGCTCCTGCCTCTCGCTTGCAACCGAACCCTCTGTCTCGGGTTCTAATCCCACTTGCTTCATCCAATAAAAAAACACTCCTCTTTGGAAAGAGGAGTGTTATAATTATGTGTCGGGATTGTCCTCGCTATGCTCGTTCTGCTTCGCTCGTTCGCACAGCTCACC
>CALXRQ010000038.1 GCA_944390895.1 uncultured Alphaproteobacteria bacterium | reverse complement strand
TTTAATATTTCAAATTTATGTTGCCCAAAATAATCAAACCATGTGGAACAAATAATCAAACCATGTGTCCTTTTACATTTACTTTGCGACAGAATGATTGTAGATAAGAAGACAGTTCTTTTTATTATTAACTAAATCTATGCATTATGTCAGTGAAATTGGAAGATATCCGTACAGAAATTTACAGTGAAAAGCTGCCGGAGAACTGGTGGGACGGACGTTTCAACACCATGTCCGTCGGCGTGACGGAGAAAGCCTTTATCGAATCTGTGAGCAGAGAACCTTTCCGCCGGAAGCTTGTTGCCGGTCTGGGACTGTCCGATGTTCAGGGACGGTTTGAGTTTTCGGAGCTGTGTTTATCCAGCTTTCAGACCATTCAGGACGGAGAATTCGTTTCTCATCCCTTTTTCCAGATTGAAACGGTCAGCGCGTCGGCAAAAAGACGTTTGGCCGACAGCCGTATGGACATTCTGAAACTGTATTTTGACGCCAGAGGATACGGCGTTCGGATCGACGGAAATGAAGTTACTTATTTTTCACCGTTGATGCTGCGACCGTTTCAGGGACAAACCGGATATTGCGTCGGCGGCCTTAAAAGGGTTACGGCTGCCGGACGGGCCGGAGAGATTCTTGACGTGCGAGTATCGCTTGTTTCGACGGAAAAACTGTTGGAGAAAACGGACTGGCGGTGTCTGTTGCGCTTTGCCAAGCCGTATGACGATTATTTGGCGGCAGCCGGGGTTGAAGAAGTCGAGTGCAGACATTTTCGCCATTCGGTCTGCGGGTACTATGCCGTTCCGTTGTATATCGGAAGCCGCTGCGTCGGAGCTCGTCTGCCGCTTAAAACGCAGAATGACGAATTTGGTCCGGGGTTGAAATATGTTTCCTACGAGACTTATTTGAAGTATTTCTTCTGATTTTGGGGCGTGCCGTTCCGACGATTGTCGGGACGGTGCGTTCGTTTTAAAAAACGGTAAATTTTTCTTCAACGATGAAAATGGAAAATCAGTGCATACATAGTATCAATGAATAACCAAAGGAGAAAAAAATGACGAAACCGATTTTAATGAAGAAAGTGGCCGAATTTGTCAAGGGAGTGGAAGCCGGCGGCGGTAAGCCGCTGTATGAACTGACGCCCGAAGAAGCCAGGCAGGTGCTGCTCGGTGCCCAGAGTACGGACGTCGAACGACCGGACGTGGGTATTCAGCGGCTTGAGATACCGTTGAAACGCGGCCGTAAAATGCCGGTGCTGATTATGCGCCCGAAGGATATTGACGACGCGCTGCCGGTAATTTTCTATATTCACGGCGGCGGATGGGTTATGGGTGACGACGTCACGCATGACCGTTTGATCAGGGAACTTTCGGACGGTGTGCCGGCCGCCGTGGTTTTTCCGATTTATCAGCAGTCGCCGGAAGCACAGTTTCCGCAGACGACGGACGATTTGTTTGAGGTTTTGGAATATGTGGTAAAAAATGCCGATAAATATAATTTGGCTGCGGAGGATCTGGTGGTTGCCGGAGACAGCGTCGGCGGCAACATGGCGGCGGCGATGACTCTGATGGCCAAGGCCAAAGGCTTTAGTCCGAACATTTTGTTTCAGTTGCTGTTTTATCCAGTGACGAATGCGGATTTTGACAATCAGTCTTATAAAGATTTTGCCGATGGACCGTGGCTGACTAAAAAAGCGATGGAGTGGTTTTGGGACGCTTATGCTCCGCGCGAAGAAGACCGGAAAAACATTTTGGCCTGTCCGCTGCTGGCAAACAAACAGCAGCTGGAAGGGGTGCCGCCGGCATTGGTCATAACCGATGAAAACGATGTTTTGCGCGACGAAGGCGAGGCTTATGCCCGCAAGCTTGACGAGGCCGGGGTCGAAACCGCGTCGGTGCGTTTTAACGGAACGATTCACGATTTTGTGATGTTGAACGGTCTGTCCGAGACGGCGCCGACCCGGGCGGCCGTTTCTTTGGCCATTGCCAAACTGCAGGAAGTGTTTTTTGCGGACAATTGATGTTCTGATACGGAAAAAATCCTCGTTATTCGGGGATTTTTTTTCGTATCTTTTTCAGATGTCAAAGCATTTTTTGCGGGAGATGCCGCGGGTGCGGCATTCGGTTTCGCGGTCGCTGTCGGGAAGGTCATCTTCGTCGCCGAAGTTGTACATTTCTTTTTCAAAGTCAGCTTCGCTTTCGTCTTCAGGCCGCGAATCGATAAGTTTTTCTTCGCGGATGGTTTTAACGCTAAAATCCTTGTCGTCATCGGAAACATATTTTTGTTCCGAATAGTCCTTGATTTGGAAGTCATCGCCGTCGCGGCGGTCATTTTCAATGTTCAGCATTTTGTTTCTCCTCAGGTTTATTTGCGAAGATTAAAGACCAGAACGTTGGAGCGGCGGTCAATGCCGCGGAGTTCAATGTCTAGGTTTTCATCACGAACGGCAATTCCGTCTCCGGCTGCCAGCGGGTGTCCGTTTACGGCAACGGCGCCTTCGGCAATGTGAATCCAGGCGGACCTTTGGTCATCGACGGTAAAACTGACGCGTTTTTCCGCGCCTAGGACAGTTTGGTAAATTTCCGCGTCCTGATTGATGATGACGGAACCGTCACGGCCGTCCGGCGAAACAATCAGTTGCAATCGGTCGGCAAGTTCCCGGTCGGAAAAAGCTTTTTGTTCATAAACGGGCGCGATGTCCAGTATGTTCGGCAAAATCCATATTTGCAGAAAGTGCACGTTTTTTTGTGCCGAAGGGTTGAATTCGCTGTGGGTTATGCCGGAACCGGCGCTCATTTTCTGAACTTCGTTGTTCCTTATGACGGTACCGTTACCCATGCTGTCCCGGTGTTCAAGTTCTCCGTTCAGGACGATGCTGACAATTTCCATATTGTCATGCGGATGGGGTCCAAATCCCTCTCCGGGCGCCACGGTATCGTCATTGATGACGCGCAGGTCGCTGAAGCCCATGAATCGGGGGTCATGATATTGACCAAAAGAAAAGGTATGCCAGCTGTCCAACCAGCCGGTTTGGGTGTGGCCGCGTTCATTGGCGGGTCTTAGCGCAAACATAGAAAACTCCTTAATAAAAATTGCCTGTTATGGAAAGATATAAGCCTTTATGGCGGCAATTCAATCTAACACAAAGGCATAAAAAAACCTCTCCGGGAAGGAGAGGTTTTATAAAGCGTGCCGCAGACTTACGCTTTGACAACGTCACCGTATGCGTTGGCTTTGTTTTCGCCGGGCAGGCAGAACATAACCAGCAGAGCGATCGGTCCCAGAACCGGAATCAGGGCAATCAGATACCACCAGCCGCAGCGGCCGAGGTCATGCAGACGGCGAATGCCGATGGCAATGCTCGGGAGCAGAAGCCCCAGAGCCAGTATCAATCCGAGTATCTGCGCCTTGAAAACCAAAACGTCGATAACGGCCAGCGGGATGCTGACGATGACATAACACAAGACGAATCTCCAATATTGTCCGCGAGAGGCGCGTCCCTTGAAATCCGTGTATTGTTTTTTGATTACTTCAACGAAAAATTTGTTGAAGTAAGCTTTAATTTTTTCCATATCCATGATTTATCTCCTTGATTGAAACGCATAAAAAATAAACGGAGAGTATATTTCTTATATGTTTATCAAAGGCCGTTTGTCGGAAAAAACAACAGAAAAGTCTATTTTATCAAGAAATATTTGCATGGTTTGGGCGATAATATTCAAACTTGAAAAAAAATATTGAAAGATATTAGGGGTTGCGGTTAGAATTTTTTATGTTAATCTTTGTTCGGCTGTGATTTTAAGCGCGGAGTATTATAATGATCACTAAAAAAGACATAGCAAAACTTGACGGACTTTTGTATTTATATGCCTTGTCCAAAACAAGCAGCAAACGGGAGGTGGCCGATAAGCTCGGGACGTCGGTGGATACGGTCAACAAATATCTGGCCGATTTGGAGGCGGAGATGAAAACTTTTCTTTTGGTCAGCAACGGCCGGGGAACTGTTATTACGCCGGAAGGCGAAAGGCTGCTTGATGTTACTTCCGATATTGTAAAATCATTGCGAAGCCTCGGCGACTTTGCCGAAGATGCCGTATTGTGCAAGGGGATCGTCCGTTTGGGGATGCCGGATTCAATCGCCGATTATCTGGGGTCGGACAAGATGTTTGAGTTTTTTGAGAAATATCCAGATATTCATGTTGAAAACAGGGTCGGAGTCAAACTGCCGGACATGAACGCGCTGGAAGCGGATATCTGTCTGGACTATGAACCGCCGACAAGTTCCGATCTGGTGTTGATCCGTTCCAAATCGGTGCCCTGCGGTTTATTTGCTTCGGGCAAGTATCTGGACAGGTACGGTTATCCGGAAAGTATTGAGGATTTGTTGGAGAATCATCGGATTTGCGATAAGTTTAATTATGAACAATGGGTTGATGGCTGGAAAGATATGCTAAGCAGAGCTAAGCATGTAGTCTATCGGACAAATTCGATTTTTTCACACCGTTCGGTATTGGAGAAAGGTACGGGAATCGGAATTTGTCCGCAGGCATACGGCCGGGAGAATCTGGTCCCGGTATTGAAAAAGGAGTTTGGTTTTGACGTGCGCATTTATATGATGGCGCACAAAGATACCAAAGATGTGCCCCGAATCCGCGCGGTGCTTGATTATCTGAAAGATACTCTGGATGAAAAATATGACAATTTATGAAAAAAGCCTCTCGTTTGAGAGGCTTTTTCTCATTCCTGAATCAACGGGGTCGGGCTTTTGGCGGTCGGGCTGCTTTTCTTGTTTTTTAAGAAAACATTTTCGTTTCCGTCAGAGCGGCCTTCGACCTGAAGCTGCGGATTGACGAAGTTGATGTTGCCGCGTTCGTAAAAATAAAAGTCGCGGCGGATTGCTGCTTTGTCTTTAATGGAAAGTTCGTTCCATTCTTTTTCGCTCATGCCGTAAGGGTAAGTTTCTTTCGGGGCGGCGCTGAAGCATCCTGAAAGCAAAACAAGCATTCCCAGCATAAACAGTTTTTTCATTGTTGTGTCCTCCATTGATAATCGAAATTATTATAACGTAGTTTTTGCAACATTTCCATAGGCAATCCGCTCTGTGAATAAAATTATGGGGCTTCCATTTTTTCGAATTAAGAGAATCTTTAGAAAGTGGGGCGTAACATCTCAGGCATAACGAATGCGAATCTGAGTCTCAGTTTGAGGCAGATTCAGTTATGGTAATCTAGTATCAATTATATAAGGAAATTTTATATGTTGAGTTTGAAAAAAATCGGCGCTTTTATGTCCGCGGCACTGTTTATGACAGCCGCTTTTGCGGGCAGCGCGTCTGCATCGGAGATTGATTTGAACATTCCGTCTCTGGATGTTGCCTATCAGATTTTCGGCCACGCCGTCACCGGTTCCCAGATTTTGTTTTACGGTCTGGGAATTTGTGTTTTGGGTCTGATTTTCGGTCTATATGAATTTATAAAAATTAAAAAAATGCCGGCGCACAAGTCAATGTTGGACGTTTCCAACCTGATTTACAGTACCTGCAAGACTTATATGAAGCAGCAGGCCAAGCTTCTGGTGGTGCTGGAAGTGTTTATCGCCGCGTGCATTTTTTATTATTTCTTTGTTTTGCAGGCAACGCCGCTACCCAAAGTTCTGACTATTTTGGGATGGTCTATTTTGGGTATTCTCGGTTCGTTTACGGTAGCCTGGTTCGGTATGCGCATCAATACGTACGCCAATTCCCGCACGGCTTTTGATTCGCTTAAGGCGCACGCCTATTCGGTTATGAGTCTGCCCCTGCGTTCGGGAATGTCCATCGGCGTTATGCTGATTTGCGTTGAATTGATTTTGATGATTGTCATTCTGCTGTTTGTCCCGCGCGAAAGCGCCGGCGCCTGCTTTATCGGTTTTGCCATCGGCGAATCGCTGGGCGCTTCGGCCTTGCGCATCTGCGGCGGTATTTTTACCAAAATTGCCGATATTGGTGCGGATTTGATGAAGATTATTTTCAAAATTGACGAAGACGATGCCCGCAATCCGGGTGTTATTGCCGACTGTGTCGGAGATAACGCCGGTGATTCAGTCGGACCTACCGCCGACGGTTTCGAGACCTACGGCGTGACCGGCGTAGCTTTGATCAGCTTTATCGTTCTCGGCGCCGGCATGATGTATATGCCGAACGGGGATCTGGCTTTGATGAACGGCGGAATTGACATTCAGGCGCGTTTGATTGTCTGGATTTTCACCATGCGCCTGCTGATGATTTTGACGTCTCTGGTTTCTTACTGGCTTAATGACAAGGTCAGCAAGGCAATTTTCGGACAGAGAAAATCCTTTAACTTTGAAACGCCGCTGACTTCTCTCGTTTGGTTTACGTCCATCATTTCGATTTTGGTTACCTTTGGCGTTTCCTACATTATGATCGGTGACATGAGTGCCGATTTGTGGTGGAAGCTTTCGATCATTATTTCCTGCGGTACGCTGGCCGCAGCTTTGATTCCGGAATTTACCAAGGCATTTACGTCATCCAAGTCCAAACATGTGGCCGAGATTGTCAATGCCAGCCGTGAAGCCGGCGCATCCCTGAATATTATTTCGGGTATCGTGGCCGGTAACTTCTCCGCTTTCTGGAACGGTCTGGTTATCGTCGGTCTGATGGCCGTGGCTTACTTTACGTCTCTGAGCGGTTTGGATCCGTTTATGGTCTATCCGACGGTGTTTGCCTTCGGTCTGGTGGCTTTCGGCATGCTGGGCATGGGACCGGTTACGATTGCGGTTGACAGCTACGGTCCGGTTACTGACAACGCCCAGTCCGTTTTTGAATTGTCTCAGATTGAGCAAATCAAAGGCATTAACAAGTCTATTGAAAAAGAATTCGGATTTAAGCCGGATTTTGAACAGGGCAAGCAGCTGCTGGAAGAAAACGATTCTGCCGGTAACACCTTTAAGGCAACGGCTAAGCCGGTTTTGATCGGCACGGCGGTTATCGGCGCCACCACGATGATTTTCTCGATCATTCTGCTTTTGAACCTGAAGCTGATGCTGCTGGATCCGAACGTTTTGTTCGGCATTATTCTCGGCGGTGCGGTGATCTACTGGTTCTCCGGCGCTTCGATGCAGGCGGTTTCGACCGGCGCTTACCGGGCGGTGAACTACATTAAGGAGCATATTCATCTGGACGGCAAAACCGCCGCTTCGGAAAAAGATACCAAGAAGGTGGTCAAAATCTGCACCCAGTATGCGCAAAAGGGAATGCTGAACATCTTTATCGTGATTTTCTCGTTTACGATTGCGTTTGCGTGCTTTGATGCCAATCTATTTGCCAGTTATCTGATTTCCATCGCGGTTTTCGGACTGTTCCAAGCCCTGTTTATGGCTAATGCCGGCGGCGCCTGGGACAATGCCAAGAAGGTGGTTGAGGTTGATCTGCATGAAAAAGGTTCCGATCTGCATGCGGCGACGGTAGTCGGCGATACGGTCGGCGACCCGTACAAAGATACGTCTTCGGTGGCTTTGAACCCCATCATCAAGTTTACGACCCTGTTCGGTCTGCTGGCGGTGGAAATGGCGGTTGCGGCTCCGCGCTGCGTATCACTAGGGCTCGGTATATTCTTCTTTGTATTAGGACTGGTTTTTGTTCTCAAGTCTTTCTACGGAATGCGTATCGAAACCACAAAGCAGGTTTAATCCGAAACCTGTTGACGAATCCTGATAAGGTCCGGTTTTTCCGGGCCTTATTTTTTCTTGACAGAAAAATGTCCGAAAGATATCTTAGGCGCCTAAAGTTCTTATGAGTTTTAATTAAAAATAAATTATTTATGAAGAGAAATCAGTTAAAGCTGCGGATTTGGAACGTCACAAACCGCAATATGCTTTCCGAAGAAACATTGGGTAAACTGGAGAGAAACCTGAGTGAAGACGAGCTTGGCGCGTTTGTCGACCTGTTTTCGGATACGGTGGTTTGTTCGGCTTTGGTTGACGACTGTAAAAACCAGGAAGAGGCCGCTGCCGTGTTTGCCGACGTTTCGGCCTGCAAAGAGATGGCCGCCAGATATTATGACATGCTTTGCAAGACCGGAATCCGCCAGCTTCGCGAACATATGTTCTGCAATGATCTCGAGGGTATGATTGCAGGTCTGCAGGCAGACGTCGAGATTTGGCCCGACGGGCAGTCGGACTTGTTTAGACAATCGGCGCTGCACCTGTTGAATTATATGAAGGTGCTGCGGGCGAAAGTCGATGTTCCTTCTTTGGATATTTCGGCAGAAGAGGGGCGGCTGCTTGAGGCGTTGGAGAATAACTTTGATGCGGATGAAGCGGCGGTATTTTTCCGGCTGCTTTTGATGTATTATGATTATGTTTCCGACTATCGGCGGGTTGCCGGGCTTTTAGAACGTCATTGGAAACAGATAAGAGAGGTAATTGTTCAGGAATATGAAGTTCTGGACATACTCAGCAATATCGGCAGCCTTTGTCTTTTTGGGGAGTAAAACTGCCGTTAACGGATTTTCTCAATACCAAATCAAGAATCCTGAAGCGTGTACGGCTTCAGGATTTTTTTATGGGCTTGCGGATTTTATTGTCGAGGCGCTCTTCTTTGATGCCGACCGGATCCTGGTGGATGATGATAACCGAATTGGGATATTCGTCCTGCAGATTGTCTTCGACCAGTTCCGTCATGTCATGTGCGGCGGCCAGAGACAATTCTCCGTCCAGTTCCAGATGAAATTCGAACATATAGCGTCCGCCCAGGTCCCGGGTGCGCAGGTCGTGTATGCCTTTGGAAAAAGGGCACTCCATAACGATTTTTTTGATGTTGCGGCGGATATCGTCGTCGAGTTCGGCATCCATCAGGGTTTTTACCGCGTCGCCGGCAATTTTGTAAGCGTTAAAGAGCAGATATCCCGATACGCCGAGTGCGGTCAGAGTATCAAACCAACTGATGTTGAAAACCGAAACGACAATCAGGGAGATTATGATAGACAGGTTGGTCATAACGTCAACCATGTAGTGAGCGCTGTCGGCGCTGATGGCCTGAGATTCGGTCATGCGGGTGACGTATCGTTGGTAACTGATGAGCGCGAGCGTGGCGAAAAGACTGACGCCCATGATAATCAGACCGACGGTCGTCTGTTCAATCGGCCGGGGGTGGAAAAGGCGGTTAATTCCGTCGTAGAGGATGAAAATTCCCGAACCGGCAATAAATGCGGACTGGAGCAAAGCGCTCAGAGATTCTGCCTTTCCGTAGCCATAACGATAATAATAGCTTTCCGGCAAAGAGGAAAAACGCACGGCGATGACGGTGACGGAGGAGGCAAAAATGTCGGTCACGCTGTCAATCATGGACGACAAAACGGCCAGGGAGCCGGTGTACAGCGCGCCGAAAGCTTTCAGCAGGCAAAGGCCTACGGCAAGAGAAACGCTGGCTGCGGTTGCGTTTTTTTTCAGACGGTCACTTTGTTCTTTGGTCAGATACTTTTTGTTTAACGACATTTCTTATCTTTTCCATATCCTGTTTTGATATTTCGTAACAGTTTCCCTGCATGGTGTCGGCAAACAGCTTCAGCGAAGCGTTTTTCGGCACGGTCAGAAAATCGTATTTCACGAAGTATCTATCATCTTTTTTCAAAAATGAAAGTTTTATTTTTTCGTTTCCCTCAACCTGCAAGTCGATTGCAAACAGCTCGTCCGCGTCGGGGAGTTGGCCGGTGGCGGAAATAATCGTGGCGTTAAGCATATATTTGGCCAGATTTACAAGGTTGTCGACGTCGGTGTCGTGATTGAACAGCAAAAACCTTCCGAACCGTAAATCCCACAGGCGGCTAAAGGTCCATTCGGTTTTGTCCGCGGAGAGGTCGATGAGCTCAATTGCGGCCAGCCAGACCTGAAATTCGTTGTCGAACTTGACGTAGGCGGCCCTGGTTCCGCGGCCGATTTCAATATCGTATTTTCCGACTTCCAGGCTTTGAAGCGTCCGGCCTTTTTCGTTTTGGAGTTCAATACGAATGTTGGGCGAATCTTCCACGCTGACCGGTTGCAGTCCGAAACGGCTCAGATTTTCGGCTTTGTCGGATTTTTTTTCATAGAATCTGGCTTCAAGCAAAGCGCTTAAAAAGCTGCGCATACGGTCCTGCAGCACCAGCAGCCTGTTTTCTCCTTCAAGTTTCCATAAGCCGTCCTGCTTGTAAAAGTTCAGCTGCCGATCGTGGGCGGTGATGACAATCTTTTGGACGTTGTTGATTTGTTCCGGAAGTTTTGCAAACAAAGGTTTGCCTTCATAAGAGTCAATCTCGCCGCGGTTGACAATGTAGCCTGAGAAAGTCCCGGCCAGCAACAGGGCAAAAGCGCCCAGCGAAGACCAAAGCATTTGCCGGGTACAGAACATTTTTAAACTGACCGTTCTGCGGCTGCCGCGAGGACGCTTCAGAGCGGAAAATATGCCGAGTCCGAGAATGATAATCAGCGGAACGGCGTATATGTTGGCAAATTTTACCCAGCCGTCAATGCGGTTGATTTTGTCGTTCATGCCGCTTCTGATGTCGCGCAGTTTAAGCCGTTCGGCATCAAGCTGCCGTCGGATTTTGGCAATGACGGACAGTTCGTCGGGAGTAAAGTTTTCCCGGCCTTCAAAATCTTTTTTGTTCCAGATTTCCCGAATGCCTTCTTTGGTTTTGGTAATGCGGTCGTAGATTTCCCTTTCTTTGATTTTGAATTCCTGCCGGCCGCTGCGGCGAAGTTTTTCTATTATGTCAAAGTTTCGGGTTTTAGCTGATTTTCCGCGCAGTTCAATAAGGTTTTCTCCGCCGATGAGGCTTTCGAGAGCATTGAGCACGAAATTGGCGTTGTCAAAAATCGGGACAATCAGATTTCCGTCCTGAAGGCTGATGGTCGCGGCCCAGAAACTGTCATAGAGAATGTCGGTGTCGGCGACGGCAATGACGTCAAAAGGCGCAGCGGGATCCTGACTGATAATTCTGGCGGCAATGACTTTGGTATAATCGTCTTTTTTGAAGCTGCTGAGCAGAGAGCCCGGGTCATAGGCTTCCTGAGCCCATTGCGCGCTGACGGCCGCAGAATTGGCGCTGGAAATCAGCAGGGGAATGAAAATTGTCTGTGCTTCGGGTTCCGGGCTGATGACGGAGACGCTGCTGACCAGCATTTTTTTCAGCAGCCGGGTTTCCGGCGCCATGTGGTTTATTTCGTTATAGTTGAGATAAAACTGCAGCAGGTCCTGCGTGTAGTTCGGCGAAGAGGCGTCGCTGCCGGCATTGACGGTCAGAGAATTGTCCAGATCCGCAATCGTCAGTCCGGATTGAAACTTGAAGCCCCAGTCCCGGTCGAGACCTTTGAGGTCAGAAACTTTAAAGCCCTCGGCAACCGGCGCACCGATGCGCAGAGAATCGGCGGCAATGTCCGCAAACAGCAAAACCTTGCCTCCGTTCAGGCTGTAGTTGCGGACAGCCGTGACCATATCTTCGGAAAAGTCCCGGGGATGAATGATAATCAGGGCTTTGAGTTTTGAAGATATTTGTTCAGCCTTGTCGATGGCCTTAAGATTGTAAAGCTTTTCCAACTGGTTGATTATTTCCCATTTGGAGGTGGCGACGTTTTCAACCACGGTTCCGAAGACGGGCAGCGTCGAGATGACGCCGATGTCCTCTTTGCGATGATTGAGACGGTAAATGGCTTCGGTTAAATCCTGTTCCAAAAGCTGTTCGCGTTCCAGAGCCAGAAACGGAATGTCAGAATATTCGTCAATGCTGTTGCTGATGGTCAGACCGAAATAGGCCGGCTGGTTGTTGTCAATCAGCGGAACGGCTTTCAGGCCGCGAGCAAGGGCGCGGTCTTCATACTGGCTGAAGGGCTGCGGGTCGTAAACGGCGTAGTTGAGCTTGCCTTGAGCAAGAACCCCGTATTGGCGGAGCAGCAGCCTGACCTTGTCAAACATCAGCCGGTATTGGGGATTGCGGCGGCCGAGTTCGGGAGAATAGTAAAGTTTTACGGTCAGGGGTTCGGGAAGTTCCTCCAGAATTTTGCGGGTCGAATCGGTCAGCGTAAAGATTTTTTCTTCGGTGAAGTCATATTGGAAAGAACGCGTGAAATTGTTGGCCAGCAGGTTTAATCCGACGAAGCCGATTAAGGCCAGGACGAAAACGGCAATATAATAGCCGCGTTCCGATGATTTTAAAAATTTTGAAGTTCCGGCGGTACGAAAGCTGACAATGATTACGGTTGTGAAATTGAACAGCAGGATTACCGAGGCGAAAAAGATTATGTCCCGAAGCTCAGCCAATCCCCGCGCGATGGTATCAAAGTGGGTGATAAAGCTGAAAGAGGCAATCATATCAATGATGGACACCGGCGCAAAAAGTCTGAAAAAAGACAGGACATATTCCAATCCGCTCAACATGAACAAGATGTTGGCAATGACCGCTAACACGAGGGCGATAACCTGATTTTTGGTCAGAGCCGACATGGTTTGGGAAATGGCAAGCATGCATCCGGCCAAAATCAGACTGCCGAGGTAGCCGACGGCAATGACGGTGTTGTCGGGGGTACCCAGCAGATTGACCGTAATCCAGAACGGAAAGGTAAGAAACAGCGCCAGAGCGCAGAATATCCAGGAGGCAAAGAATTTTCCCCAGACCAGAGCGGTGGTGGAGACCGGCATGGTCATAATCTGAACGATGGTTTTGGAGCGAAACTCTTCGGACCAGAGACGCATTGAGATGCCGGGCAGGAACAACAGATAAAGCCAGGGCTGGTAAACAAACATGGACAGAAGATCTGCGCGGCCGAGGTCGAAGAAATGTCCGAAGTAGATGGCAAAAGACGCGTTCAGAACCAAAAACGCAATCAGGTAAACATAAGCCAGCGGAGAAATGAAATAGCGGATTAATTCGTTTTTGATTACGGTTCGTAAATTATGCATCGTTTTTCTCCGGCTGGGTCAAGATTGAAAACGCTTTTTCCAAATTGTCGGCCTCTGCTTTGAACAAAATGTCCTTCAGGGTGCCGTCAACCAATATCCGTCCCCGGTTAATCAAGATTATTCTGGTGGCGATCGACTCGGCTTCGTCCAAAAGGTGGGTCGAGATTAAAACAGTCTTGTTTTTTTTCATGTCGGCAATCAGGCGGCGCATATGTTCTTTCTGGTTGGGGTCCAGACCGTCGGTCGGTTCGTCGAGAAGCAGAATTTCGGGATCGGAAATGATGCTTTGGGCGAAGCCGGCGCGGCGCAGATAGCCTTTGGACAGCGTTTCGATTTTCTGATCCATAATTTCGTTGATTTTTGCGGTTTGGGCGACCTCTTCAATCCGCTGCTTTTTAGCGGCGCCTTTCAAGCCCCGGAGCTCGGCCATATAATTTAAAAAGGTTTTTACTTTCATGTCGGGATACAGCGGGGATCCTTCGGGCAAAAAACCGATGTTTTCTTTGGCGAACAAAGCGTTTTGGGAAATGTCTTTTCCCAGAATCTCTATTTCGCCGGAAGTCGGCGCCAGGTAACCGGTAATCATATTCATCAGGGTCGATTTGCCGGCGCCGTTCGGTCCCAGCAGGGCGATGATTTCTCCGGTTCCGGCTTTGAAACTGACGTCTTTTACCGCGTCGATGCCTCCGAAAGTTTTTGTCAGGTTTTTTATGGAAATCGTGGTGTGCATTTTTTTTAATCCGTTATGACTGAGATGCTGCCGTTTCTGACGTTTTTTACGACGGCGGGAATGTAAAATTCTCCGGGCGCAGAGGCTTTGCCGTCAAGATAGGCCGCCGCTTTTTTCCAGTCGGGCAGAGAATCTTTTACGTAGGAATTTTCGCAGGCCAAAATCAGCCGGCGCAGAGCTTCAAACGCCAGTCCGGAATTTTGCGGTCCGGCCCGGCTGCCGACGAAACTGACGTTGTCGTATAACGAAACGTCGGGCGTGAGGTCTACGGTGAAGAGAGATGTGATCTGATAGTTGCTGATGCCGTTGCGATGAAGCTGTTCGACCAGTTTGTCGGCTTCGGCGGGGGCGCCGATGATAACAAAAAGATCGGTGTCGTTGTTGCGCAGCATATTGATTATGTCGGCAAAATTCTGCTGACCTTCACGAAAGACGGCGCCGTTGAGAGAATATTGTTCGGGAATTTTTTCTTTAAGCAGAGCCGCCAGTTCGCGATAGTTTCCGGCAGCCTGAATGATTAACCCGATGTTGCGGGCGTCGCGAGAAGGGAGTTCTGCAATGAATTTGTCTACGGCATCCTGATACGGCGTGTGAAAAACGTAAGAACGGGCCGGTTGGTCCTGCAGCTTCAAAATGATTTGAGGTTCCGGCATCAGGCCGGCGGAAACAACCGCTTTGTAAGCACCGTCGTCCGAGATCGGCGCCGCGGCGTCTTCATAAACCACGTCGTATCTGTAACGGGTTTGTGTTTGCGCCGCCTGACGAAGCATGGCTTCAAAGCCTCTGCGCGCCGCGTTGCCGAGATGCTCGTCAGGGCCGCTCAACGGCAACAGTGCCTTGACTTTTATGAGCGGACTGCCGATTATTTCAACCCGTTTGGGTTTGTATGTTGCGGCGAAAACCGTAGCCAAAGCCGTGATGACGGCAATGATCAGTAAAATTATTTTGGTGCGCACAGTCATCAAATGCATATCGTTATCCTTTGTTTATCTCATATAAAGCGATGGCGGCCGCGGTTGAAACGTTAAGGCTTTCCACCTTTTCGGAAATGGGGAGTTTTACCGTCGTATCGCAGGCTTCTTCCACCAGACGCCGCATACCTTTGCCTTCGGAGCCCATAACAATGGCGATTTTGCCGGATTTGTCGATTGAATCGATGTAGTTTTGAGCGTAGCCGTCCATGCCGATGATCCAAAATCCGGCGTCTTTGAGTCGATTGACGGCGCGGGAAAGATTGGTGACCCGGCAGACGGGCAGATGTTCTATGGTTCCGGCGGAGGCTTTGGCCATGGCGCCGGTTTCGACCGGGGAATTTTTATCCTGCAGAATCAGGGCCAGAGTGTTGAAAGCCACGCAGGAACGGATGATGGCGCCGATGTTTTGGGGGTCGGTAACCTGGTCTAAAATCAGAACATGGCAGCGCGGCTGTTCGTCGGCAATAATGCAGATTTCGTCGAGCGTATATTCCTCCAGTTCCTGACAATAGGCGGCGAATCCCTGATGAACGGCTTCCCGCGGAAGAATGCGGTCAATTTCCTTTTTGTCGACGATGTTGGCAAGCCCGGGGTTGAGGTCGTTTCTCAGGCAGGCGGCCCGGATTTCTTCAAAATTTTCTTTGGTGCAGAGAATTTTGTTTATTTTGCGCCGTCGATTGCAGACAGCGGCCATAACCGGGTGGCGGCCGTATAAAATCAGGGGAGCGGATGATGAGGGGGCGGGTTTGCTGCGTTTTTGGGACATGTCTTTTCCTTAAATATTGCAATCTGGCGCTTATTGTAACGCAAAAATGTTAATTTTCTACTTAAAACCTGCGACAGTCAGGGTTTCAGCCGATAACGCGGCGCAGAATACCGCCGGCTTTCGCCAGTTCGTCCTCGGCCTGTTTTCTGCTGATTTTTTTGACGGCCATGACGCAGGCCGTTTTTACGCTTTGACCGCCGGCTTCAAGGTATTTGGCAGCTTCTTCGACGGGAATTTGTGCAATGTCGGCAACGATGCGGCAGCCGCGTTCGACCAGTTTCTCATTCATCATTCTAACGTCAATCATATAGTTCTGATAGGTTTTGCCGATGCGAATCATGGCACCGGTGGAGAGCATGTTGAGAATCATCTTTTGCGCGGTGCCGGATTTCATTCGCGAAGAGCCGGCGATGGGTTCTTCTCCTACTATCGGGTTGATGAAGATGTCGGAGAATTTTTGGAGTTTGGCTTCCGGGTTGGAGCTGATGCCGATGGTTTTGCAACCGCACTTTTGCGCCTGCTCCAGCACGGCAAGCACGTAGCGCGGGCCGCCGTTGGCCGAAATGCCGACAACGACGTCATCGGGCGTCGGCGCAAAAGAGGCAAGATCCTGCAAGCCGAGTTCGGCGCTGTCTTCCGAATTTTCGACAGAGTAGCGCAAAGCCCGGTCGCCGCCGGCGATATAGCCGTTGACCATACCGTGTTCAACCCCGAAGGTCGGCCAGCATTCCGAAGCGTCCAGTACGCCCAAGCGTCCGCTGGTTCCGGCTCCGAAATAGGCCAAACGACCGCCTTTTCTGAAGGCTTGGGCAACGACTTCAATCGCTTCGCCGATTTGGGGCAGTGTTTTTTCGACGGCGAGGGCGACTTTCTGGTCTTCGCGGTTCAGCGTGACGGCAATCTGATAAGAGTCCATCAGGTCGATGCCGGTTGTTTCCGGGTTCCTTTTTTCGGTAAGAGCCAAAGCGGACATTGTTTTTCCTCCAAATTGTTGTTTTGCCGCTTATATTAACCGGACCCGGGTTAAGAAATGGATAAAAACCGCGGCATTATTTTATTCACAAGATGAAAATATTTTCAAACTCCGGTAAAAAATATGTTGACAAAGTCGGCAAAATACGGTTAGTTGCGTGTTAGTGAATATCAAAGAGGAATGTTCCTCACTCCTGAAATTTGCAGAATGGAGGGGTGGCAGAGCGGTCAAATGCAACGGACTGTAAATCCGTCGACTTTCGTCTACGATGGTTCGAATCCATCCCCCTCCACCATTAAAATCATGGTTTGCTCTCGAAAGAGGTTGATTAAGCGGGTGTAGCTCAATGGTAGAGCAGAAGCCTTCCAAGCTTATGACGGGGGTTCGATTCCCCTCACCCGCTCCAAAATTTCCCCTTATATCAGAAATGTCCAACAACATAAACAATTAGGATTTTTAAATATGGCAAAAGAGAAATTTGAGCGGAGCAAACCGCACTGCAACATAGGCACGATCGGTCACGTAGACCACGGGAAGAC
>CALXRQ010000037.1 GCA_944390895.1 uncultured Alphaproteobacteria bacterium | reverse complement strand
CAGATCAACACTTTCATTGTCTTGGTTAAGGCTGTCGCTTGCCGACATCAACGCTTCTACGGCGTCGGGATCTCCCAAATCGGGAATAAACGAAGCATGAGCTATACGGGGCTGTGCATCCGTTTCGGCATTTTCAACGGCCGGCTGTATTTCATCAACCGCAGTTTCCGTCTCGGTATTGACCACGGTCGGATTCGTTTCAAAATCCGTTTCAACGGAAGATGTTGGCTGCTGGACGGCGGCTTCTTCCCATTCGACGTCGGTAACGTCCTGAACCGGAACGGAAACGTTTTCCTCTTCCGTAACATTATCCGCCGGAACGGCCGCATCATCGCCGCCAGCCTGGAATATGGACGTTTGTGACGTTTTTTCTTCAGTATCGTCTTCCGTTTGAAAAAACAGGTCTTCGCCGCCGGCAGCCGTATCGTCATCGTCAAATATAGACATGTCCAGCTTGGGAAAATCATCATTTTCCGCTTCGTCCGCAGATATATCCGTTGCGGCGTCTGCAGTCGGAAGGCTCAAGTCAAACAGTGACGTATCCAGGCCGAAAGAGTTGTCTCCGGCAGAAGAAAAAGCGGTGTCTTTGTGATTGTCCGTATTGCCGACAGCTTCCGAACTGTTGTCTCCGGCATAAATCGGCACATATCCCGGCTCGTCCTGTACGTCAGCGGCATTGTTTTTATTTTTGTTTTTTTTCTTCTTCTTTTTTTTCTTTTTCGGTTGAGTTTCGGCATTGCTCAAACCCAGTCCGTCGCTGCTGATGGCATATTCGTTGTCGGCGGTTTCGTCTGCGGCCGGTTCCTCGTCCGTCTCTGCGGCAATGTCGTTTTGAACAGCCGGCATAGTCTCTGCCGACAGGGTTGGCGCTTCAAACGGGGCATCTTCAGGTTCTTTATGTACACGGTTAAAAACATTGCCGAAAACTTTTTTTATATATGAAGGTTCTGCGTTTTTGGGCGTGTCTTCAACCGGCACTTCCTGTTCGACATATTCATAAACCGTATTGTCTGCCGTCGGTGCGGTATAGTGAATAACCGGCTGATTTTGATTTTTTGCCTGCTCTTTCAGAAATTTCATATTTTCTTTCTGAAAGGCGGTCAGGGCATTAATCAGATGTTTGTTTGACAGTTCGCTGCTTTCCCTCAGTGCAACGGATATTATCGCCGAAAGCTCCTTGGTTTGTTCTTTGGCCATTTCGCGAAACAGCTGCGACTGAGCTTTGATAATGTCGCCGATAAACTCCTGCTGGTTGAAGTTGGCCGGCGCATTGTTGATCTGAATATTGTTGGCGTTATTGGCATTGCTGGCGCTGGCCGTAATTGCATTATGCTGCAAAAACATCTTGGCCATTTCCAGTTGGGATTCGGTAATGGCTTTGGTTATTTCCTGCGTATTGTCAATCACCCGCACGCTTTGCCCGTCGACATTAACGGCCGTTGCCGGAGCTGTTGCGCCGCGATTGCCTTTGGCAATTTCATCAACCAGAGCTTTGGTCATCTGCATCTGAGATTCGGTAATGGTTTGAGTCAGTTCCTGAGTTTCTTTGCGCCGTTGCTGGTCAGATGCGGCCAATGCCGAAGATATGGCTGCCGCCACTTCTTTGGCAAATCCCGGATCCGTTTTGATGGCTGCCGGTTGCTGCTGGAAATTTTGCTGCATGGCCTGCATCATCTGCATCATTTGCCGCTGCATATCCTCATTGCCGGCTGCGGAAGGCTGAGACGCGGGCGAAGACTGCTGTGCCGCTGCCGGTTTTTCTTCTTCCATGGCGCTGGCTAAAATGGTTTCGCCTCCGGCCGTCTGCGCCTGCGGCATCTCGCCTCCTTCCAAACGCTGGTCAGGAGCAATGCCCCGGGTTTCTTCGAGTTCGTCAATATATTCCTGCAATAATGAACCGCCCGGCAATACGGAACACATATGCCGGATTTCTGGAGGTTGTTGTAAGATCATATTGTTGAAGTTTTCTTTCTGCTCGTCATTCAGGATATGAAGCTGGCGGAAAATATTTAAAAACCGTTGAATGATAACAATCGGGTCATCAACACCGGCTACCTTCTTATTACGTCTTACTGATTTTGTGCTTTCTTCCAAGCCGAAAATCCCCGAATCTACAGTTCATTAATATAAAATCTATCCATATTACCAATTTTATATTGAATGTCGTAAATTTCAGGTTAACAAAAGCCTTGCGTATAAAAAGATTAATTAGCCAAAGTAGAATAATAGGACAATTCAATATCTCCGACAGAATTTAACTGATTTTTTGTTTGATAATAAAGACATTCAGCTCGACAATAAGAAACACCGTCACCAGAATAATTATTATCTACAACACCCTTTATATCACAATAACTTTTAATGTGAAATTTCCAGGCATTTAACATTTTTCGGAAATATTCCTGAGGATCCTTTGATACGTCACGTATAACTATAATCTTAGGAAGCTTAGAAAGTTTTGCATATTTAGCTTCAATTTCATTCATAAATCGCTTAGCTTCGTCAAGATAACATTTTGTTCGACGTTCATTTGTTTGTGCTTTTATCATACAATCTTCATATGTCTTAGAATCAACTGCAGTTTGCGCGAATGATGGTTTATATATAAAGATTCCTACAAAAAATAACAAAAAAAACAAACGAACCATGAGAAACTCCTATAAGTAAATGGCAACAACCTTATGAGTCTTGTTAAGGTCGTCGTTTCCGATTTCAATCCGGTCTTCCGGATTCCATCTCATGCCGTAAAGCTTTCCGTTTTCATCTTCCCTGATGCTCAGAATTTTAGCTTCGTTTTCAGATGTATAATAAACGGCGATGTCGCCGACGCTGACAACTTCCTGCGGGTCGACGAACAAAGTCGAACGCGTCGGCAGCAGGCTGCCCAGACGTCTGGTGCACAGATTTAAGGCATAAGCGTCTTTTTTGCCGTAAAGATTGGCCGGACGCTGAACTTTTCTCGTTTCCTGATTGAAATCTATAATAACGTCGCCGTCTTTGCCGGCAATGCCGTATACGGAAATCTTTAATCCGTCGGGATTGGCGCTGCCGAAAGTGGAAATAGCACCGCGCGGCGTAGACAAAAGTTTGTATTTGGCATCGTTCCGCTGAATGATTTCATCCAGCATGCCTTTGTCTTCCAGTGTCTTGATTTCTGCTTTGAGCGCTTCCACGTCCGTATTGAGGGCTTTGGCGATGTTTTTGAGTTCTTTGTCGGAAACTTCGCGCTGTCCCATTTCAATGCGGTGATAAACCGAAAGGGTCATGTCGGCGCTTTCGGCAACTTCAATCAAAGTCAGATTCTTTTCGTTTCTGATCTGGCGCAGACCGGCACCAAGCGTTTTCAGGCCGGTTTTTTCATTGATTTTGTTGCGTCTTTCCTGTTCGCGGCGCCATGCCTGAACGATTTCCTGTTGAGAGTTTTGTTCATTGACAAACAAATCTTGTAAAGGGCAGTCTAAAAATTCGGCCACGCGAACCAGCTGTTCCTGATCAACGCGGCGGTATCCTTTTTCGATTTTGGAAATTGCCGACAGGCTGACGGACAAATGATCTGCAAGTTCTTGCATCGAACGACCGCGAAGCCTTCTAAACATTCTGATCTGATTCGGGAAAATAATCTCTTCCATACTGAACATCCTCTTATATTAAAACAATAGTATTTAACTGATTGCATCTTAATATAAGCAGTAAATTAATCAAGAAAATAGTACAAAAAAAGACAATTTGTGTACAAATCAAGCTTAATTACCGCAAAATTTTTCTATTTGATTCCGGGCGTGCTTCTCGGCGTGCCGTTGCGGCGGTCAGCCTGAAAGTTTTCTTGGATTTCCTTAAGTTCCTCGGTACTGAACGCCGAACCGCCGTGCTCTTCGAAAATTCCGGCAAGTTCGCCGTCGACGTCAACGCCGAATTTGCTTCTCTTGGCATAGAAAGCTGACATCGCATAAGTTGTGCTGACATCGATTTCTTCGCCGCTTTTCAATACTTTGCACGATTTTGAACGATTAAACATACCGTCTGTCGCCACACTGATTCTTTCACCATCACTGTTGGTTCTTTCAAATTCGACCATGCCGCGGCTGTTGTCTTCGTTAAAGGACATTCTCAAAACCCGTGAAGCCCCGTTCGGGTCGGTTTCTCTCATTTCAATAACGTCCCGGCCGTTCTCGTCTTTGCCGATGGTGATGTTTGAGGCGTCCATGTGTTCAATCCGGTCCTTCATTTCCGGGAAGCTTTGTTTTGCATATTCCTGCATGGCCGCGGCTTTAATCATGCTTTCGTCAAAAGCGGAATTTTTAAGCGCGGCAGCCATGGCTATGTTGTTCAGCGAGCCGTCCTGATTGCGGATTCCCTTCAGTCCGGCCGATTGGATAGAGAGTTTGGACTTGAGAACTTTTCCGTCTTTGTCTGTCATGACCTCTTGTTTCAGATAGCCGTCTGACTTCGTGGTTTTAACCTTGCCGTTGCCATAATCTTTAGTCGTCGTCAGCACTTTGGTACCATTTTCACCAACCGAAACGGTAAGCGTTTTATCGCGTTTTCTGAACCATGATTTGGTTTGAAGCTGATAACCGACGACTTTGCCCGTATCGTCTTTGATTTCTGTGCGGTTGCTGCTGTTCATAATGCTTTTCATCTGTCGGTCTCGATTCCAGTCTTTGGCGGATTCTTTAATATTTTCGCCAATGGCGCCGCCGACCTTTTTCGCGCCGCCCCAGGCTTTCAGTCCGAGAGCTTTGGCGCCGCCGGCCGCCAGACCGCCGATTTTTGAACCGATTCCTCTTGAACCGAGGCCGCTGCCGGCAAATTCATTGGCAAAATCACTGGCTTCGTCCATGCAGGCCCAGCCGAGCAGCAGAACAAAGACGATTTTAATAACGGCAATGCCGCCCCAGGCCAGATCTTCAACTACCACGGTCATAAAATTCTGATCCAGCAAAGCACCAATCTGGTCTTCGGCGTAGCCTTTGGAAGCGCCTATGCTTTGGTAAATGCTGTTATAGACGGTTTCCTCAATCGCGGTTGTCAGAATAAAGATGATGACGCTTAGGAAGACAAAGTTAAACATTGCGTTGATAAACGTATTCCATACGTGTTTGACATATCTCTGCGTCGCTTTGAACGGATAAGCGCCGATTGCCGCCGGAATCAGGGCGCAGGCGACGGTAAGCTGGAAAATGACGTCCAGCATCAGGAACGGAAAGATAATAATCATGATTCCGGCGCCGCACCAGATTAAGAGGCCAGTCAGCAGATACGGAATGGACGGAAAGATAAACAGCTTTGCTTTGACAAACAGGCCGACGCACATCGACGAGGCGCCCAGAGCCATGGTGTTTTGCAGCTTGTGCTGCATGGCTTCAATCGTGCATAAAATGCTGTTTCCCATAGACACCGGCAGGCCGCCGTCTTCAATAAGATGATAAGTCGGGCTGCAGGCGCCGTCGCCGACAACCAGCTGCGCCAGCTTAAATCCGGTGTTAAAGATCGGTTCCAGCGCCATGGAGAAAAACTGTGATGAGTCGCCCTGCAGGAAAATTACCGCGACCATAACCACCAGTCCTTTGGCCAGAATGGTCTTAAACAGTGTCGGCGCATCTTTGGTCTGCATTGAGGAAATGTGTTTCATCACTTCAAAGGCCAGCCACAGCGCCCAGGCCACCAGAACCACCAGCATAATCGGGTGGGAAAGTTTTTCAAAAGAGAGTTTTGCCATTTTGCTGGCGGTATTAAAAATAACCTCAAATAACGGACAGAACATGCAGTTTCCGTAGGTGCCGATATATTGCGTCGGGGCGCAGTTCTTGCCTTTATAGAAGCGCGCTTCGCCCGATGCGGAACCGCCGCTGATGCTGCAGTTGCTGAAACTGCTGCTCTCGCCGGACGCGCAGGGTTCTTTGCCGGTAATGTCTTTGACCACTTCTTCGTAAGATCTGCGCTCGCCTTCGGGTTTTTTCTGTTCTTCTTCCCAGGCCTTGCTCACTTTGAGAGATTCCTGAATGTCCGCCAATTCCCGAGCAAAACGTTTTTTAACGCCTTCCTGCACCGCGGCCGAACTGCTCTTGAAATATTTGTCTGTTTTGCTGCGTTCGGCATAGATTTCGTTCAGGAATGCCTCTTCGGTCATCGGCGCCCTGACGCTTGAGTTTTTAATCATTTTGCAGGCTGAACCGAATTGTACGCTGATTGAATACAAAGCGGCTTTGACTGACGGACTGAAGTCGTCGTAATTAAAGCCCTTGCTCTTCAGACAGTCGCGGTTGGTCTTGGTGTCGGAGAACATTCCTTCGGTGAATTTATCTTGCGATGCGACAAAGTCGGAAGCCACGCTGGAAGAACACATATTGGCAAATTTCTGCTTAAACTCGGTTGCCGGCGCCGTACAGGCCTTTTTAGCCATGGTGTTGACGTCACCGCCGCCAAGTGCCGCATAAACGGAAGGATAGCTTTTCTGCAGATACTGAAGATATTTTTTCATTGTGCCCGGTCCGCAGGCCAGCTGGGTAGCGCCGTAAGAACAGCCGCCATGGTCGCCGGAAGAACATTTGTTGTTAATACAGTAGTTACCGCCGCTTTCGTATTTGTGGGAAAGCGCCGTTATCGTATTGTCATTGTATACCTGAGCGCATCCGGTCTGCGGCCCGCAGCTGACGGAAGTACCGCCGCCACCTTCAGGAGTGGCGCCATCGGGAGATACGCCGGCTTGAACAAAAGTATCCGGAATTTCACAAACCAGGCCGCTTTTTTCATTGCTTTCAAGCGTGGCGCTTTTATGCAGGCCGTCTGTACCAATAATTTCATAATGCAAATGCGGACCAGTTGAACCACCGGTAGAATCAACAAATCCAATGACTTGCCCTTTTTTTACGGTATCTCCTTGTTTCAATTTTCTAATGGTTCCGTCTGCATTTTTATATTGAGCAAAACATTTCATATGTCCATATACTGTTTTGACCCCATTGTTATGAACAATTCTAATACGATTTCCCAAACCCGTATTGGGCCTGTTTTTACTCATCTGAAAGCCAAGAAGTTCAATTTTTCCGTCATTAGCTGCATAAATGGCGGCCCCATCGGGTGCGGCATAGTCGGTTCCTTTATGGCCGGTTGTACCTGTAGCATTACCATTTTTATCATAAGACTGTGGACGTGTGCCCATATAACTGGAAACTCTGGTAATCGGTTTGGCCGGAGCAGGATCCAGACAGCCGGGCTTGGTTTCGCAGCTGTCTTTGGTGCAGTTGGCATTTTTGGGCTCGGAAGGTGTTGTACTTTCGTCTGTTGTACAAAAAGCAACACTTCCACCTTTGGCATTGGCCGGATTCCCTGTCAGCAAAACGCAACAAAGCGCCAATATTGCCAAAGATATCGGTGCTGCTTGTTTCAATATGTCCTGCCGTTGTCTGCTCATTTTACTTCCGTTTGTATTAAAAACCCGTCTGCTCTAATAATTGGTTAATTCTCACTTCTTTTGCTCATCAATTTTACGTCGTAATTCTTCTTCTTTCTGCCGCTCGTCAGCTTTAATCTGCGCTTCTTCTTCCTTTTTCTGCAGAGCGGAAAGATCCTCGTCAATCACCCGTTTTTCGTCTTCTCTTCTCTGGATTTCGCCTTGCAGATCAATAACCCTTACCCGTTCTCTTTCTTCTTTTTCACGAGCTTCCTCCAGTTCTCTTTCCGCTTTGATACGGTCTTCTTCCTGCTCTCTCTGAATGTCGGCGAGTATCGTCTCTGCTCTCGCTCTTTCCTCTTCGGCGATTCGTTTCAATTCTGCCAGTTCAGCCTCGGCGTCGGCTCTCACGTCATAAGCATCGTCAAGATGTTGTTCGGCGCGTTCTTTGCTTTCTTCAAGGTTTCTTACTTCCTCTTGCAAAGATTCGTTTTTAAACCGTTCTTCGTCTTCTTTCCTTCTGGCTTCGGCCAGTTCATCCTCGGCACGGATTTCCTCGTCCGCATCTTCTTTTCCGCGGGCTTCTTCCAGTTCTTGTTCAGCGCGTTCTCTTCTTTCACGGGCCTCGTCGAGCAGTTCGTCGCTTCTTTCTTTTTCTTCTTCTTTTCTTTGCAATTCCTCCCGTTTTTCCTCAAGTTCTTCTCTTCGTTTTTCTTCTTCGCGGATGGTTTCTGCCAGATCGTTCTCCGCGTCTTTGATCCAGCCTTCCATCTCGTTCTTCCTCTCTTCGATAAACGCCAGCTTATCCTCGGCTTCACGGCTCAGGTTGTCATAGTCGTCTCGTTTGGATTCGGCGGCCCAGCGGCGTCTTTCGGCTTCTTTTCGACGTCTTTCAGCCTTTTCCTTCAAACTTTTCTGATAATCGATTTCATTTTGTTTTTCTCTGCTTTCATGCTCTTTCTGCCGCTGTTCCCGAACCCATTTGCGTTTTTCTAAGTCTTCCGTTCTTTCTCTTTCGCGAGCTTCGCGCTCATAGCCGGCAACGCGCTCGTCCAAAGCTCTTTCCTGCTCCTCAAGCCATCTCTGACGTTTTTCTTTCGCATCTTTGGCTTTGGTCTTGGCCTCGGCTTCCATTTGTTTTCTTTCTGCACGTCTTTTCTTAAGTTCTGCCAAAGAAACGCCTTTTTGACCGTATTCGCCTTCACCGGCGGCCGCTTTAATCATATTCCACGGCAAAGAAATAAGTGACTTGCGAGCCACGGTAAGGCTCTTACCGGTGACATGATAAACCTTGCGGCTTCCGCGGCCGACTTTGGTGTTAACCAGATGACGGTAACCGACATGTACGACACGGCCGAGCGTTTTTCCTCCCTCCCATGCCGTTTGAGCCGTCTTGGCCGCGCCATACAGATTGCTGTCGACAAAACTGAGCGAATGCCCGATGGCGCTGGCCGTATGGCCGACCACGTTGCCGACCACTTTGGCCGGCGGAGCAACCACGGTAAGTGGCAGACGTCCGAGTGTTTTAAGCGTGTCTTCTCCGAAGCTGACAATGGAGCCGACCGGGCTGAGAACCATTTTAGATGCTTCCAAACCAATGGAACCGACGCCGAGCACCGCTTTTCCGGCAACACGGGCAGGGCTCAGGGCCACTTTGGCAACATCTATGCCCAGCAACGCCGCTTTACCGACGACTCTGGCGGTGCTGTCAACCGTGTCGTTAAGCGTTTGTACGGTAGCCCGAACACCAACCAAACCTAAGCGTCCGACGTCCAACCCCGCGTCAATCAGATTGGCATTTTCAAAAGTTCCCGCGGCTCCTTGCAGAACAGAGCGGCCGATACCGTTGCCGCTGCTTCGGCTTTCCTTGAATGCGGCGGCTCCGGCTTTAATTTGGTCTGACGTATGTAAATGCTGGAGACCTTCCGCCAGATTATCTTTAAGGTGTCCCGCAGCAGCCACAATCGGCGAACCGAGAGCAAGGCCGAGGGTGGCCATTTTTTCATTTGCCATCGTATGCAATAAGTCATTGGTGGATTCTTTAATATCTTGTATTCCCGGATTTTGTCCCACGCGGCGGAAACCTGCTTTGACGGCTGTGCCGAGCGACTGTCTGATATTGCCTCCTTCTTCGTGCCGTGCTTTAAATGCGCCGATTCCCTCAGTAACCGGAGAAAATGCGGTGGCGATTCCTTTTCCGCCGCTTTTAGCAGCGTCTCTGACTGCGCCGATGACATCAACATTGCTCTTAAGCATCTGGTCATGCACTTTGTTGGTTGTTTCTTTTGCCGCGCTGGCAGTTGCGGAAAGAATACCGTCCGTTTCTTTGACTTGTTTAAACGTTTTGTATCCGGATTTGAGCGCTCCGGCCGTTCCGACCACGTCATCAACTGCGCCGCCGATAATACCGGCGCCGGTTTGCAGGGTCTGCATGCCCTGTTGTTTGAGTTTGTCGGTTTGTTTGGCAAATTCGAATCTGGTGGTAGTCGGGCTTTCTTTGATGTCTTTGCCGACTTTTCCGAGAGCGCCGAGGGCTTTACCGCCGTATTGGCCGACTTCTGCGCCAGCCTCGACGATTTGGGCAGCGGTTTTACCGGTTTTTTCCCATTGTTTACCCAGTTTTTCATAAGCCTGATCAAGTTTCTGCTGGGCGATGGAACCGTCGTCTTTTGCCTCCTCGGCAACTCTTCCGGCGGCATCGACAACGTCCATACCGCTTAAAATAGCAGCGTTTTTCACTCTGTTGACGGTATTAAGCAACGGTTGGTTCAGTTTTTTGCCGGTATTGTCAGCCATTTGGCCGGCACGATCCATCGTTCTTCCGAGCAGGCCGATGCCGCCGGCTATGCCGGAATCAATAGCATTGTTGAAACGTTGGAACATTTTAGAGGCGGTGCTTTTGTTGCTGTTCTTGATTTCTTCGTTTTCAGCCTGAATACTGGCCCGAGCTTTTTGGCTGAAACGGTTGATGCTTTTGCCGGCGAAACTGACGCCTTTGCCGATTCCGCGCATGGCCAGACCTCCGGCCGCCGCCGCTGCGCCGCCGCCCAGATTGATGCCGGCTTTGGCTACGGTTGTCGCCGCTTTTCCGGCTTGATGAGCCACAACCTGCCCGGCCAGTTTGAACGGTGCGGCCGCTTTGTTGGCCGCCCACATGGTTGCGGCGGTGGCTGTATGATGCATCGGTGAAGCCCCGGCCGTCATACCGTTTCCGAAAAATTCGCTCGGATATTTGTTGGTCACTTCGCTGATAAGCTTAATGGCATATATATAACAGAACAAAATGATGATGAAATACGGACCGGTAAATTCAAAAACTTCTTCAATATATTTAACGTTATCGTGTTCCATGGCATACATTAGGGCATCTTTTCCGGTCAGATCCTCAGCGCCTTTTGGGCCTTCCTTGACGTTCAGCGATTCGTCAATCAGTCTCATGGCATAAGAAGAGGACAACGCCAGAAACAGAAACGTACCGGCCGAATTTAAAACGATTTGTACGCACGATTTAAGTTTTCCCGTCGTCAGCTTAAACGGCCACAGGCCGATAACCACCGGCAGCGCGATAATGGCAAAACCGAGTTTGAACGGAATGTCAATCAGATAATAACAGACGCTTAAAGTCAGCATAAATCCGGCGCACCAGATTGCCGCGCCGCAGAGCCACAGCCATATGTCGGGAATCCTGATATCAATAAGTCCCGGGACAGAAAATAATAATCCTTCCTTGATGGAAAAGCAGGTCAGAGCATTGCCCATTGCCAGATTCATGGCCACTTCGTTGCTGACGCTTTCTGAAAATTTCAGTACTTTGTTCATAACCCGTTCCGAAACAATTTCCGTCGGACCGTCATAACGGTTTTCGGGTTCCGGATCGCTTTTTACGTCAAGCGTTTTGGATTCGAGCATCAAGGCAACGCCGAAATCGGCGCCGGCGCCTAAAATCGGATTGACGACATAACTCACCAGCGTTCCGGTTCCGGCCGTCAGAAAACAATAGGCCACCACGCATTTACTGAGGAATATCACCAGTTCGTTCATCATTGCCATCGGTTCGGGGTTGGCAAACGAGGACAGTTTTTGCATTGCCCAGAAAACCAGCCAGATCATGGCACCGAGCAACAGCAGCTTTTTGCCGGCTTCTTTGGAGGTCTCATAAACCTTGTCGGCGGCTTTCATGAACGATGCAATCAGCGTTTTGACAATCTGGCATGGAAAACAGCCGGTCATATAACGTTCTTTCAGTTCCTTAGCGCTGGGACAATAATAAAACGCAGACGTAACAGCCTTATATGTATCCAAGACTGCTTCTCCCACGGTTTCTATAGCATCATCTATTATATTAGCTCTGGTTTCAATAGGTCTGTAAACAATAGCGCAGAAGCACAGCATAACCCCCATCCAGAAGTTTCTGGATGTGAGCGCTTTTTTCACTATGTGCCCCAATCGTTTCAACATCACTTACCTGCCATCCGGTTAACGTTGTCTTTAATTCTGTCAAGCTTGGCCTTGACGTCCTTATATTTTCTGGCGGTAGCCATAGCGGCCTTGCCCACGTGGGATTTTTTGGCCTTATCAATTGTTTCCTGAACCTTTTTGATTCTCTGAACGGCTTCGATGCCTTTGCTGGCGCCGGCGGTAAACCAGGCCAATACGCCTTTTCCGATCATTTCGACCAGAGCCTTGAGTTTTTTCTGGAATTTGGCTTCGGTTTTGCTGCCGACAATTGCCTTGACCATCTTCTGGGCAACGGACAGGGTGTTTTTGACCAGAAAGGCAATCAGTAGCAGGGACATAACCGCCGGGTTAAGTTCTTTAAAAGCTTCTTTGGCCGCATCGCCCTGCGGGTTGAAAATGTCGGGATTGTCCTGCAAAATCTGCATGACCGTCAGCAGGGCCATGGCAATCAAAATGGCAATGACCATCATAAATGCCGCCGAATTCAAAATCACCTCAAAGCCTTTCTTCGTCCAGTCGCGGGTTTGCTCAAAAGCGTAGGCCATAATCAAAATCGGCAGAATCACAATCATAATCGTAAAACGGAAAATCGTATCGACCAGATAAAAGACAAATCCCAGCTTGACAATGGTAAAGGAAACCAAAATCAGCAAACCGACCACGACAACCATAAAGCCGCTTTGCTGCATAACCTTGAAAGCCAGGGCGTTGCCCAGGGTCAAACGCTCGTTTACCGCGCAGATCAGGCAGTTCATCATATCGCGGGGACCTTCCGGGAAACCTTCCAGCGAGGCTGACGATTTTCCGGTCAAAGTACAGACAATGCTCTTGCCGGCCGTAATCTTTTCGCCGAAAACTTCAATAACCTGATTTCCGTTGGCGTCCACCGCCGAGGAAGCTTCCAGCACCTTGCCGCCAAACTCCAGAAAAGCGTTGTAAATCGGAAAAATAATCATGTTAAGGGTATAGAGCAGCCCGTCGGTTGAAGAGGCCAGCAAGCCGCAGACAAAACAAAGCAACAGCTTTTTCAGCACCTCGTTCCACATCTCGGCGTTTTCGCCGCTGGCATCTTTGAGCGAGGAGATAAATTTCATCAGACGGAAGGAGAACCACAGGGCAAAAGCAACCATCATAAAGCTGAGCGCACCTTGCGTCAGTTTTTCGTAACTTGTCATGGCCACCACGCCCATGGTGTCGTAAAGCAGAGTCAGAACCTTGTCCTGCCAGCAGGTACGGTGTTCTTCGGCCAGTTCGGATTCGCTTTTGTTGCTGGCATTGGCTCCGTCTTCAGAACATCCGGACAAAGTAAACACAACGGAAAATGCCAGCATCAGCATTCCTAAAAACCGTAATATGTCTACTTTTCTTTTTAACATTTCTTTTCCCGCGCTTATAATTTATTTCTTTTTCTTAGCGTTTTTTTTCCTTACGTCAGCCAGAGTTTTCTGTTGTTTCTTTCCTTTCATCGGGTTTTTCTTTGAATTCTTCTTGCCGCCCGGCCCGGTTCCCCGGTTTGGCCGTTTGTTCTGGTTGTTTGCGCTGCCTTCGTTGCCGCCACCTCCTCCTGAAACGCCGCCGGAACCGCCACCACCGGAACCGCCGCCGCCGGATTCTCCCCCGCCGCCGGCCGCAGCCATTGCGGCAGCGCCCGCTTTGGCGCCGGTTTTGCCGCCGTGTCTGCCCAAACCGAGTTTTTTGCCGATGGCATTGCCGGCCTTGTTGGTAAGTTCGTTGGCTTTGTTAACGACCGCTTTGCGTGCCGGCTGGGTAGCTTTTTTGGCTAAGGTAGCCGCGCCGCCGGCAGCCATGCCGCCGATTTGGGCGCCGATTCCTATACCTCCGCCGCCGGACATTTTCTCGGCAAGGGTAGTGGCTTGTGAAGTGAATTTGAAACCGAAAATGCAGCAGCACAGCAGAATCAAAAATCCGCCGAAGCCGATGTCCGTAAGCTTTTGCAACGTTTTAACGTCATCATCGTTTAACGCTTTCTGGATTTCGGCCAGTCCGCCGCTCTCAACATCAGAGGAAACGGAAGAAGACGATGAAGAGGAAGAACTTCCCGAAGAGGAGTCCGTGCTGGCCATTTCAGCTGTCTGACCGCCGGTCAGCGCTTGGCCGATGAGCTGCATGTTGACACTGACGACAATACCCATGAAGACATAGGTGAAAAAGGTGTTAAGAAACATCTCAATGCCTTTTTTGGTATAGCCGGTTGTCCATTTGAACGGCCAGCAGGCAATAAGAAACGGCATCAAAGCACCGACAATGCCGAGCATAACCGTTGCGTCAATAAGATAAAAGGCAAAAGCCAGCGACAACATCAGGGCAAAGCCCCAAATAATCAGTCCTTGAAACATCATGCCAAAATCCCAGATACCCCAGCTTTTCGCTTCATGTCGTGCCACACACATCAGAGAACTGCCGATAGCCTGCGTCAAAGCGATTTCTTTTTGAATGGCGCGGATAAAACAGTCGAGTTTTGCAAAAAGGGAAACCGGAAGCAAAGCCGTATCGCGAGTGCTGTCCAGCTGGGAAATGGCGTCGGAGCATTCCTGAAAACCGGTCGGATTGCTGAACAGCAATGCGGAACCGAACTCAAGTCCGGCACTCAGTACCGGCGTAATAAAGTAGTCGTAAATCTGTTTGCTGTTAGTCAGCAGAATATAACAAATCATAACCTTAAAGCCCATTGTCAGCAGTTCGCCTAAAAATTTCGGAGCGTCCTGTTTGGTCAGAGAGCTGACGTGAGCAAGAGTCTTAAAGGCGATGTAAAGTCCGAACCCGATAAGCATCACCATGGCAATGGCCTTGCCGAGCGTACTGAACGACAACTCGGACATCTGGTTGGCAGCGCCGTACAAAACGCCGAATAACGGGCAGAAAATGCAGTCGGACGCTTCAATGACGTTCATTCCCACCGGATTGCAGCCGTCCAATGCGCCTTCGCCTTCGGTTTTGCCGCCCCATTCGCCCTTGGTGTAGGTTGTGGTTTCGCCGGTTGTCGGATCCGTATAGGTCAGTGTTTCATCAACACTTTCGCGAATACTGTACCAGTCTTGCGCCGTAAGCGGAGCAACATCGGCATGGGAAATTCCCGGAAAGCAGAAAAATGCGGCCCAGAGTATTGTTGCAGCAATCTTTTTGAGACTATTCATCGCCATCTTTTTTATCCCCTGCAAAAGGATTGCCCAAAACTTTCCAGGCAACAATAAATACCAAAATAACCAGAGCGAAGGAAAAAATAAGAGCATTTTTTGTGGCAAACCAGCCGAACAGGTCGAGATAATAGATTAAAAAAATCCCTGCGATAATGCCGATGTTTATCAAAATGCTTTTCATCATTTTTATTTTCCACTTCACGTCCTTGTTTTATTGTAACATTTAAATTACAAAAAAATTGTTACAGTTTCTTTATTTTTTGTGCCTGCGGGGCGGAAAAAGAGCCGATATTCAAAAAATTAACCGTTTTTTGAACAATCTCTTTGTTTTTCAGCGGATTGAGATGCCAGTTGCTGATGCGGACCGTCTCTTTGGCTTGTGGAAGAATACTGTCGTTTTCGCTGTAAATGGAGCGATTCTGCGTTTTTTCGGCAATAAATTTGATAATTTTCTGCCAAAAAGAATCGCAGGCAATGATACCGATTTCCGTTCCAGCCGGAAATTCGGGAATATATTCCGCTTTGGAGGGTGAAGCATCGTTAAGCATCGGCCCGAAAATCATATGCATGGTTTTATATTGTCCGAGCCATCCGAAAAATCTGCTGCCTCTGTTAGGCGGGGCAATTTGTACGATGCGTCCGATTTTAATGCGTTTGCGCCAGGCGCTGTCCTGCATATTGAGCAGCGAGCGCAGAATCAGCCCGCCCACGCCTTTGCTGACAAAGGAAACTTCCTGCACGTCTTCCAGATTATTCAGAAAAAAATCCAGTTGACGAACATGCGATTCCAAATGTTTCTGCGTGGAAGGATAATTCAATGCCGCGGCCATGTAGCCGTGTTTCAGAACCTCACGCCACAGAGGTTTGAAAATGTTTTTGGAATCGAACAGCCCGTGCAGCATAATGACCATATGTCCTTTCTGACGGGAAATTTCATAAACCTCTATATATTTAAAAAAAGCCTTGCGGCACGATTCAAAACTTCCCTGATGACGTCTTATGTCCCAGGGATCAAGAAGTCGGCAGACTTTCGTTTCGAAATTTCTTTGGATTCGCCACTTCTGGTAAAAAAAGACGTCTTCCCAGAATTGGCAGCCTCCCATGGTAAAAAAATCAAATTTCATTTTTTTAGTCTCCGGTTCTTGAAAGCAAACAGACTCTACTTATATGTATTCTGATTCGGAATGGCGGTAATGGTAACTTTGGCCTTGTCGCTTCCTTTGGATTCAATCAGAATCTGAACCACGCGTTTGTTTCGTCCGTAAGTCATCTGGCTGAATTTGGCTCTGACCGTGGCCACTTCCACCCAGTTGAGTTTCGGCATTTCGGAGACATAAAAGTCAAAAACGCTGCTGGCGTTGTAAGGAGTCTCAAAAACCAGGCTGCCGATCCAGTTATCGCCGCTGCCCAGTGCTTTGGTCTCGTCCAGGTCAACAAACGACTCCTCAGGAAATGGTACGTCGGGAAAATTGGCAAACGCTGGAGGAATCGCCGAACCGTCCAAGCCGACCAATTTGGGCTTTTCTGAGGCACATCCGCAGAGAAGCAATACCAAAGTTATAGCTAATATTTTGTTTTTTAACATTTTTACTACCTTGTTTTTTACTCGTTTGTTTCATAGTATGACTAATGTAGCTCAGATAAGTTAAAAAAAAGGAAATGAACGCATTTCCGGCGGGCTGTAAATAGTCCGTAAAAAAGTTCACATTTATTCAATGGTTTATAGAAAATATGAAAAAAAATCATTTTTTTTTGATTTTTTGTGTTGACATCTGAGAACGAGTGTCATATAAACCACATCACCGACGCGATGATAACAACGTCACGTTGATTGGAATAGCGCGGTAGTTATAAAGGAAGAGTATATAAGTAAGATAAGAGGATACGCAGACGGTTTTATTAATCTGTGAGAAGATAGATAAATAAAAGTCTGATTGTATCAAACAAGGAA
>CALXRQ010000036.1 GCA_944390895.1 uncultured Alphaproteobacteria bacterium | reverse complement strand
CACCATCGACGGCCTGCACGAACTGATTTCTCACGGCAACACCATTAAAATGCGCCAACAGACGGAAAGCAACGCTCTCACCTTAGATGTCAGCGGTTCGGGTCTGTTTGAAGATACCTTGGAAATCGGTGACGCTTTAAGCAAAGGCAACAGATTTTATGCCGACCGGGACGTTTTGGCCCACTCCAACGCCTTGTACATCGGCGCCGCCGTTGACGGCCACCAAAAAGCCAACGCCGCTTTCTACGTAGACGGTTCGGACGGTTCTTTCCACGCCGCCAAAAGCCAAGACGAAACCGACCCGAAGTTTGAAGTATCAAGTGCCGGCAATACCCGTGCCGACGGCACCTTAAAAGCTGCCAAATATAAAGAGACGGTCAATAGCTATGGTAGTTCAACGCATGTTCTATATGCTGCATCAAACCTGGCAAAAATCAATCCAACAAGTATTTTGCATCTTGCTACAGGAAAAAAAAGTAACGAAGATTTAATGAACTCAATATATGGAAGAAAAACAGATGGTGCCGGCATTCAGTTAATCAACTCCACTATGTACAATTATGGAAGTACTATATATAATACAACAAAAAGTTTTAATATCCGCTATAAAAATGAGAGTAATGAAGAGCAGGGCGGTACCGTAAACTTCTATAACGGCCTGGCCAAATTTCAGGGTAAAGGCGGATATGAAGCGGCCAATATCCCAGATACCAACAAAGTCACTTTTAATGCCAACGCATTCATTGACGGCGGTTTCGGCGCCTATAAACTTGGCACCGACAAATATAACCTCACCGTTGACAGTGAAGCAACCGTTGAAAGCGCCTTCCGCGCCGGCGCTACCGGAAGTACCGACACAAACACACAGAAAGCCTACAACCTGAACCTGTTGTCCAACGACGCTACCTTGGAATCCGGCATGAGTTTTGATCGCTTTTCCACCGGCGCGGGTACGGCTTATGGCACAACTGTTGGAGATCTTGGCTCTATTGACGGCACTGAGTTTGGTCACGGTCTAAAAACCGGCTATAATACAAGCAAAAAACAATATCAAGCCATCTTTGGACAAAAATATAGCAGAATTGGCGACCCCGATAATACATACATACAAATAAGGCATGAGCAAGCCGCTGCAACCGATTCTGTTAAAATACATAGCCAATTTCTTAATAGTCCTTTGGGAAATTTTGAATCTGCTTTTAACATAAATTATATACAACCAAGCCTTGAAACAAAATATTCAAACTCAAGTGTTTCTCATAATTACAAGTTTGCAATTAACCCTTTTGTCGGACCGCTATTCTCATACAATAATGATACAATACTAAGTATCGGTACCCAACAAACCAGTACAGCTCCTGTTTACATTCGTAAAGGAGCCATTGAAATTGCTCGTCAAAAAGGATATTCTAGTATTGGAGATGAGTATTCTGGAGCAACTGAAAGTACTAGTCATATAAAAGTTGACCGTTTAGTCAGCAACGCAGCAAAACTAGCGTCAACTGTAGATGGTACTGGCAGTGGTAATTATAAAATATTTCAAATCAATCCAGCCTATACATCAATGATGAACGACATCAAACTCGCTAGCCGCGGCGGCGCCCGCCTCAGCGACATTTTGCCGGACTTCATCAACAAAGGTATCTACGTCATGGACAACACTTATACCGGCGGCACAGACTGGACAACAGCCACAGTTAAGAACGACTACTCAATAACAGGAATTACAGAATGCGGTGAAAACCAAACAAAATGCGACACTACAGCATGGATGGGCTTTATCCCGACCCCGAACTGCCCGCCGGGATATATGAAAGTGGCCACTATCACCCCGATCCGCTTTAACATGGCGCAGGCCGGAACCACCAACCGTTTGACGGATACAACCAGTATTAAAGGTCTGCCCAGCACCATAGACCCAGACCATTACCGCGCTTTATACGTCCATCGCGACCCGCGCGGTGACGACAATCTGATTTTGGTTGACTCAGGTGAAGTTCGTTCTTCCAACACCTTTGTAGCCCTTCCGGCTGACGATCTGACCGGCGGTCCAACTCTGGCCGATCAGCAAACCAAAATCAAAACACAGGGAGACCCCACCGTACTGACCGTTAAACAGGCCACCATCATCAACCAGCCTTACAACTATCAGATCAATACCTGGCTGAACACCACCCTGAAAGGCCATTATCAAAGAGGGAACACAAATATGAACCACTTAGATGATGAAAATCCAAATAAACCAAAATATTTCAAAGGCTGGCACGGCATCATGGGCTTCATCTACCCGGCCGATGACTATCGTGATTATTATAACGCGGCATTTAACCAAACTACTACCGGTAACAGTTCGGAGATTTTCTGGAACCTGTTCCCGGTATACAAGCAGGAGCTGTCTGCCATTGCCACGGTCTATTGCTACTTTGACCGCACCAATACAACTAAATTTAGTAGTGATTACGTAGATAGTTATCTGCCTCATGACGTTGGCCTCAACGAAATTCGAAATGAGAGCAAAGGTACTACTTCACCTGATTACAATGACCCCGCACTTACTTATACAACAGTTTGGTAGCGGCAACCGGCTCCTTTCATACCCTCCTTCGCGGGAGGGTATTTTTTTTGATTTAAATTGTCACCCTGAGCCTCTCGAAGCATCCCCGCCTTACCACAATTGTCATGCTGAGCCTGTCGAAGCATCCACGCCTTACCACAATTGTCATGCTGAGCCTGTCGAAGCATCCCAGCCTTACCACAATTGTTATGTTGAGCGCAGCGAAACATCTCAGCCGATAAAAATGTCATAAGGCAACGAACCATTGCCTCCAAGCGCTGCTTGGCCGACAACGGAGGCCGCAAAACCTGTTTACCATTGGGATCAAACGCCCTGCGTTTGTCATGCTGAGCCTGTCGAAGCATCCCAGCCTTACCACAATTGTCATGTTGAGCGCAGCGAAACATCTCAGCCGATAAAAAAGTCATAAGGCAACGAACCATTGCCTCCAAGCGCTGCTTGGCCGACAACGGAGGCCGCAAAACCTGTTTACCATTGGGATCAAACGCCCTGCGTTTGTCATGCTGAGCCTGTCGAAGCATCTCAGCCTTACCACAATTGTTATGTTGAGCGCAGCGAAACATCTCAGCCTTATTCCATTGCCATATTCGTTTTTTATTAACTTATTGTTTAATAAGTCGCAGATTTACGTTTATTTATAAAAAAAATATTATAAAATACGGTCAAAATAGGTCTGAGGTTTTAGGGAGGCTTAAATGACCGGTTTTGAAGACGAAATTGACGATCCGAATGACGAAAACGGAAGAAAAGCGGTCAGCAAAAGAAAAGTTCTGCTGTTTCTTTTGCCGTTGCTGATTGTCATCGGCGTTTCTGTCGGGCTGTACCACACTTTCGGCAATCCGGCCAGTGACATATCCGGTTTGTCTTATTCCGTGGTGGAAAAGCAGGAACTTGTTGACGGTAAAAACGAAAACAAAACCCTTGTGTTTTACGATCTCCCTGAAATATCTTCGCGGATCAGAACCGGCGACGGCCGCAAAGAAATCGTCAAAATCAAAATCAGCATTGAGCTCTCCCGCGTGGAAGACATCAAAACCATTGAAGGGCTGCTCCCCAAGCTCAGTGATATTATCATTAATCACACCAGTGAACTGACCAGCGATGAAATCAACGGCGCCAACGGCCTCTACTGGCTGAAAGAAGAACTGCTTTACCGCATTAATCTGGTAACCGCGCCCATTAAAATTGAAAACCTCAACTTCAAAGCTTTTGAAGTTCAGCAGGAAAATTAACGAAGGATTCTGAAAGTGGCTGAAGAAAACAAAGAAAATACGGAAAAAGACAGTAACTGGACAGACATGATCGAAGTCAAGGAAGAAGGCAAAACGCCCTCCGCGGATTCTGCCAACGCCAAGATTCTCAATCAGGAAGAAATTGACAGTCTGCTCGGCTATTCCGGCGACAATGACGAAGACGGCACGGTTTTGCACCGCTCGCAAAAAACCGGCGTTCAGGCTATTTTAAACAGCACCATGGTTTCCTACGAACGTCTGCCGATGCTCGAAATCGTATTTGACCGCCTTATCCGCCTGATGGCCACTTCGCTCCGAAACTTTACTCAGGACAACGTTGAAGTCTCGCTGGAAAGCATTGAATCCATGCGTTTCGGCGAATATCTCGACGCGCTGACCCTCCCGACCCTGCTGACTGTTTTCAAGGCCGAAGAATGGGACAACTACGGCCTCATGTCGCTTGACAGTTCTCTGGTTTATTCCATTGTTGACGTTTTGCTCGGCGGACGGCGCGGCACCGCGGCCATGCGCATTGAAGGAAGGCCTTATACCACGATTGAGCTTAACATTGTCAAAGATATGCTGCAGCTGGTTTTGGTTGACCTGTCCACCGCATTTGACCCCATCACCACCGTCAATTTCGTATACGACCGCACCGAAACCAATCCGCGGTTTGCCACCATTTCAAGACTCTCAAACGCCGTCATCGTTGCGCGCCTGCGCGTTGATATGGAAGACCGCGGCGGTAAAATCGAACTGATGATTCCCTATGCCACGCTTGAACCGGTGCGCGAGCTCCTTTTGCAGATGTTTATGGGTGAGCGTTTCGGCCGCGACGCCATTTGGGAAAACCACCTGATGGAACAGCTTTGGGAAACCGATGTCGAAATTGACGCGGTTCTCAAGGAAGTTGAAGTAAAATTCGGTGAAATGGCCAAATGGGAAAAAGGTTCCTTTCTGCCGCTGGATATGTCTCCGGACGAGGACATCAGCCTGATTTGCGGCGACGTTCCGCTTCTGGTCGGCTCCATGGGACGCAAGTCTGACCGCGTTGTCATCAAAGTCAAAGGAAAGGCTGAAAAAAATGGATAATCTGGACTTAATCATTAATCTGGTCATCATCGCTCTGTTGATTCCGGCGCTTGTCTATATGATTCGCCTCAACCGCAGCCTCACCATTCTCCGCCAAAATCAAAGCTCCCTCGGCAAACTGGTCGAAGCCTTAAATGACGCGACTTTCAAAGCTGAAAACAGCATTCCGAAACTGAAATCCGTCACCGAACACTCCAGCAGCGACTTGAAAGAGGTGGTTGAAAACGCCAAAGAACTCAAAGACGACCTGATGTTTATCAACGAACGTGCGGACAATCTGGCCGACCGTCTGGAAGGCGTCATCAAAGACGGACGCAATATTAAAGACGGCGCAAATATCAAAAACGCCGCGCCGACAGCCGGTGCCTCTGACCAATATGCCGAAATCGAAGATTCCAAGTCCGAAGCCGAAATGGAGCTTCTCAAAGCCCTGCGAGCCATAAAATAAGGATAAAAAACCCAATGTTACAAAACAAACCCAAATATAACGTCCGTATTTTGCCGATATTGATTTTTATGGCCGCCTTGTCGCTCTCAATCAAAATCAACAACGTCTTTGACCGCTTCTTAAATAAGGAAACGCCCAAAATCAGCATTTCTCAAAATCGCGCTCTGGCTCAGGAAAAAAATCATCAGGAAACGCAGCAGCTCTCGCAGATTCTTGCCCGCAGTGACAACACCGCGGCCGTTCCGGCGCCGGCTGCGCCCGGAAGCAGCTTCACCCAGTCCGAAATCGCCATTTTGCAGGAACTGGCCGAAAGAAGAGAAGCTTTGGACATTCGTTCTCAGGAAATCGACCGCAAAGCCATCCAGTTAAAAGTCGCCGAAGACGAAATCGATAAAAAGCTCAAACAGCTTCAGGCCTATGAAGCCAAACTGCAGAAACTGATTAACGAATATAATGCCAAAGAAAAAGCGCAACTCGATTCTCTGGTCAAAATGTATTCGACCATGAAACCCAAAGATGCGGCCAGAATATTCAATACCTTTGACTTGGACATTCTCGTTGCCATCTTAAAAGAAATGAAACCGTCCGTGTCTTCGGCAATTCTGGCGCAGATGAACGCCCTGAAAGCCAAAGCCGTAACCACGGAACTGATGACCAACAACATATAAGGGCAAACCTTGAGCATAAGCGGCAGAACATATCTTATCAAATTTTACGGCTCCGTTTTTCTGGGGCTGTTGCTGTTTTGCGGACAGGCAGTCGCCGCCCAGTCAGGCATCATCTACAAATCGTTTAAGGATCATGCCGAAATTTCGGTCAAAATTGATGATAAAACCGATTATAACGTCGAAACCAAGGACAATACGCTCACATTGTCATTTAACAAGCCCTACGCCGAAGCCTTGGAAGAAGTCGATGCCAAACTTTCAGACTGGGTTTCCTCCAAAGCGATCTCCCCGGACGGCAATACTATCGTCTTAAAGCTGAAATTTCCGATTGTGGCAAAAAACCGTTTGGAAAAAGACTGGCTGCATTTAAACATTGAAAAGCAAAAAGCCGAAAATGCCGCCGAAAGTCTTGACCGCCGCCGCAATATTGACAATGTCGGCATCTCTTTCGGCAGCCATGACAAGTTCAACCGCTTTGTTTTTGAGTTTAATCCCGAAAAAAAACCGCAATATACGGTTAAGAGCGACGAAGACAAAACCGTCGTGTCATTCTTAAAGAAAGTTAACTTTTCAACTCCCAACCTGCGGCAGTATCCCGATGTTGACCGGATTGAAAAAACCGCCAACAAGCTCGGCGGAACCGACTTTGTCATTCCAGAACACCTTTTGCAGTCTTTTGAATATCAAAACAAGCTGGTTCTGGATTTCGGCAAAGAAACGGCTCAGGCAGCGCCGCTCAAACCGATGCTGAAGGAAACTTCCGGCATCATCCGTTCCAAGACCATTCTGCAAAACGCCCAGATAAACCCCGCAGACGGCAAAGACGAAGTAGTCAGTCTCAGCTTTCCGTGGAACACGCCGGTCGGTCTGGCCGTATTCTCCCGCGGCAAATATGTCTGGGTAATTTTTGATCACCATCAGAAAGTAGACCTTAACGAAATCAGAAAAACGACATCCAAACTGATTTCCGGCGTTTTGGAAATTCCGCATAATAAGGGCACGGTTTTGCGTTTTGAACCCAAGAAGAACGTTAAAGTCGGCATTCGTCAGGAAGGTTTGCTCTGGATTATCGACTTCTATACCCACAATGTTCCCTACAACATTCGCGAGTTGCCCGTTTTCACGCAATACAACAGTTTAAGACAGGCTTATCTCTACGTCCCGACCGTCAATGCCGGAACCGTCATTTCCGTTGTCGACCCCGAAGTCGGAGACGGAATTCTGGCAGCGCCCAATACCGAACTCGGCGTCGGAATCAGCAAAAGCTATCACTATCCTGATTTGGACATTCTGCCCGCCAAACAGGGTTTTGCCTTGGCACCCATCACCTCGGACATCGTGGCGGCCCGCGGCAACACCGGCGTCAGCATTCGCGGCTACAACCGCGGCCTCAACATTTCGGAGGACTTGGAAACCCTTAAGCGCCGCAAACTCTTGGACCAAAGTCTGGAACAGGAAAGTTTTGGCCTGAATGTCTCGCCGCAGCTGTTGAAAATGGATTTCAACACCGCCGAAAAACAACTGCAGGAAGACATTCGCACTGCCGAACCCGAAAAGAAAGACCAGGCGCGCATTGAACTGGTAAAATACTATATTGCCAAAGGCTTGGGCACCAATGCCTTAAGATTGCTGCGTTCCATGGAAGAAAACAAAGCACCCGTCGCCCGCACTGACAATTTCTACGCTCTGCGCGGCGTTGCCAATTTTCTGGCGAAACGCTACGACGAAGCCATTGACGACTTTTCGCGCGGCAGTCTTCCGGACAACAGCGAAGCTATCTTCTGGCGCACATTGGCCTCTTCCGCGGTAGAATTCAAGAAAGAAAACAATGTCATCCTCTTCTCTTTCATTTCCGTCATGCGCGACTATCCGCAGGAACTCAAGGAACGCATAGCCATTATCGGTGCGGAAACCGCCATTAAAGCCAATGACGACATCACCACCCAGAACTTTATGGACGTTTTGAAGTCATCGCAGGGTGATGAAAACCGCAAAGCCAACATTCTATACCTGAACGCGCAAAAATTTGACCTGCAGGGCTACCCGCGCAATGCCGTCCGCGAATATGCCAACGTTGTCAATATGAAATCTCAAAAATACTCCTCGTTGGCTCGTTTCGAAAAAGCCGGCCTGGAGTTGAAACTCGGCGCCATCTCCAATCAGAAGGCCATTGCCGAATACGAACGCCTGCGCTATGCCTGGGGCGAACCCTCGTTCAAACTGAAGCTTCTGGACAAGCTGGCCTCGGTCTATACCGCGGATAAAAATTATTATCAGGCGCTTCAGACCTATAAGGAAGCTCTGACTATCGCCGCCCCCAAAAACAAACAACAGATTATCGACAAAATGATAAAACTGTTTGAAGACGTTTACATCAACAACCGTGCCGACAATATGCCGCCGTTGAAAGCTCTGGCCATGTACCGCGATTTTGAATGGCTGGCGCCACGCAGCAACCGCTACAGCGAAATTGTCCAGCGTCTGGCAGACCGCCTGGTTGCGGTGGATCTTCTGGAGCGTGCGGCAGAACTCCTGAAAGAACAACTGCGCATTGTCGATCTGTCTCCCGAACAGCGCAGCAAAATCGGCACGCGTCTGGCTCTGATTTACCTGTTTCAGGAAGACAACATTGCCGCGCTCGACGTACTGGATAAAACCGAGCAGGAAATAACGTCGCCTTCAATCGCCCAACACCGCAGAATTATCCGGGCCAAAGCCCTGTCCAATCTGGACCGAGCCGGAGATGCGCTTAAACTTCTGCAAGACGACTTCACTAAAAACGCCATCCTGCTGAAAAGCGACATCTATTGGAAATCCGGCAGTTGGAACGAAGCGGCCGACACCATAAAATATCTGATTGAAAAGCCCGTTCCGGGACAAAAACTCAGCGACGAGCAGATCAGTTACATTCTAGACTGGGCAACGGCTTTGAAAAAATCCGGCAAAGAAACAGTCATTGTCCGCCTGCGCAACAAGTTTCTGCCTTATTTTGATAAAACGCCTTATTATAGCACATTTAACGTGTTAACAAGCAATCTTGAAAAGGACAAGATAGACCTGAAGGCAATCAACCAGGCCGTAAACGACATTGCCGCGTTTAGTAATTTTTCCAAGATTTACAACCAGTCCCTGCGGGAGAAAACCCTCGACAAGACGGTTGAATAAGGTAAAAGCCAAATGAAGTTTACAATACATTCTCCTTTCGCGCCGGCCGGAGACCAGCCTCAGGCCATCAAAGAGCTGGTGGCGGGCATCAACAACGGCGAGGCCAATCAGGTTCTGCTCGGGGTTACCGGCTCCGGCAAGACGTTTACCATGGCCAAAATCATTGAAGAAACCCAGCGTCCGGCTCTGATTATGGCACCGAACAAAATTCTGGCCGCCCAGCTTTATTCGGAAATGAAAGAGTTTTTTCCCGACAACCATGTCGAATACTTTGTCTCCTACTACGATTATTACCAGCCCGAGGCCTATGTCCCCAAAACCGACACCTACATCGAAAAAGATTCGGCCCTGAACGAACAAATCGACCGCATGCGCAACTCTGCCACCCGCAACATTCTGGAAAACAAAGACGTCATTATCGTCGCCTCGGTTTCCTGCATTTACGGTTTGGGCGATGTTGAATCCTATTCGGCCATGACCATTCCGCTCCATGTCGGTGACAATATTGAAATGAAAGACCTCTGCCGACATTTGGCCGAACTTCAGTATGAGCGCAACCAAAACAACTTCGTCCGCAGCACTTTCCGCGTCAACGGCGACGTATTGGACATTTTTCCCGCGCACTATGAGGACCGGGCTTGGCGGATATCCTTTTTCGGAGACGAAATCGAAAGCATCTTTGAATTTGATTCGCTGACCGGAAAAAAAACCGGCAGCCTGAAAGAAGTTACGGTTTACCCGGCCAACCACTATGTAACGCCCAGACCGGCCGTCTCGCAGGCCATTGCCAACATCCGCAAAGAGCTGGCCGAACGCGTGGAACAGTTCAAATCTGAAAATAAGCTGATTGAAGCCCAGCGTATTGAGCAGCGCACCCGGTTTGATTTGGAAATGCTGGAAACCACCGGCCACTGCAAAGGCATTGAAAACTACTCGCGCTATCTTACCGGTCGCAAAGCCGGCGACCCGCCGCCGACCCTTTTTGAATATCTCCCGCCCAATGCGCTCATTTTCATAGACGAGAGTCATATTTCCGTCCCGCAGATCGGCGGCATGTACCGCGGCGACTACAACCGCAAGAAAACGCTGGCCGATTACGGTTTCCGTCTGCCTTCCTGCGTAGACAACCGCCCGCTGAAGTTTGAAGAATGGGAAAAAATGCGCGGACAGACCATTTTCGTATCGGCAACGCCCGGTGATTGGGAGCTGGAACAAAGCCACGGCACTTTTACTGAACAGGTCATCCGACCTACCGGTCTTTCAGACCCGCTGTGCATCATCCGTCCGGTCGATAACCAGATTGACGACCTGATGAACGAATGTCACAAAGTTGTGGCCAAGGGCGAGCGTGTTTTGGTCACGACCCTGACCAAAAAAATGGCTGAAGACTTAACCGAATACCTGAACGAAAACAGTATCAAAGTCCGTTATCTGCATTCAGACATTGACACGCTGGAGCGCATTGAAATCATCCGCGACCTGCGTCTCGGCGTTTTTGACGTTCTGGTCGGCATTAACCTGCTGCGCGAAGGTCTGGATATTCCGGAATGTTCTCTGGTCGCCATTCTGGACGCCGACAAAGAAGGCTTTCTGCGCTCCACCCGTTCACTGATTCAAACCATCGGCCGCGCCGCCCGCAATGCCGAAGGCCGCGTCATTCTCTATGCCGATAAAATAACCGATTCGATTAAAAATGCTCTGGAAGAAACCAACCGCCGCCGCGAAAAACAAATCAAATACAATGTCGAACACGGCATCACGCCGCAGACCATCAAAAAGAAAATCTCCAATACGCTCGAAGAAATGACCAAGGGCGATTATGTTGAAGTCGCCAAAGACGAGAAAGTCAGCGAGCAGATTAAAAACATCGACAAAAAACTGCGAGACCTCAACAAAGCCATGCGCGATGCCGCGGCCAACCTCGAATTTGAGCAGGCCATGGTTTACCGGGACGAAATCAAAAAACTGGAACAGCTTTATATGAAAAATTAAAAAAGCTCCCAAAGGAGCTTTTCCCGTCAAAAACTGCCGTGATTGATAAAATCGGCCGCGGCCTGCATTTCCTCGTCATTCATTCTGTGGGCTAACGCCGGATAAGTTCTGCAGCGGAAAGAAAGATTGTGTTCAGCCAGCCAGCTGAGTGTTGTCGGCAGGGTTTTATACTGCACCGTCGCATCGTCTTCGCCGTGCAACAGCAAAATCTTCGGTCGCGACACCGTTTCCCGGGCCAGAAGATCTTTACCGGCCACAATACCCGCATTCATTATGCAGCCGCCGATTTCTCCTTTGCGAATCAGCGCTGTATATAAAGACAGCATGGCTCCTTGCGAAAAACCGGCCACAAACGTATTTTTATCCACAATCTTCCATTGCTGCTGCATCTCATCAATAAACGCATTCATCTCCCGCGCCGTTTGGGAAAAAGATTTTCCCAGACGGTTGAAAATGTCAAAAATTTCGGCCGTCGACGTCGCCGTATCTCTAAAACGACAGTCAGGATCTTCCTCATAAAAGCTAAGCCATTGTTTATTCTCGCTGTTTTTTTCACAAACAAAGGGCGCCTCCGGCACGCAGACCACGGCGTCTTCCAATTTGTCCAATAAACTCTGCACCGCATAATCGATTGCTTCCGGCGTCCCATTGTAACCGTGAATAAAAAACACCAGTTTCTGCGGATTCCCTTTTGACTTGTAACATTTGTTATTAAATTTTGACAACATTTTTCTCCCGACTTTGATATTATTTAGTCCGAATCTTAGACAAATTATAAACATAATAAATTAACAAAAGACAAAGAACACGCAAACATGAATAAAAATCCTTTGGCGAAAGCCATCAGACGGGTATTTGAAAAAAATATCGTCAACACGGCATATTACTTTCCCGGCAGCAGCGACAACAGTCCCGAAGGCCGGCAGAAAAAACAGCGTATCGATAACTTCATAAAGGCCATTAACGGCTTTTTGCAGAAAAGCGGACTTGCGCCCTGCAACACGACCGACCTTCAGTTGGACGAACGCAAACTGATTCATTTTGCCCTGCAGCTCAGCGGTTACATCCGCGACGCGCAAAAAGAACTTCATGACCTGCAGGACAAATATGCCTGTGACCCGGACCTGATTGAACTTTACCAGGCCTCGGCGCATTATACCGTGGCCTGCAGCGGAAAAGTACCCGGCAATAAATATGTTTTTGAAGAAAACAAAGACTATTGTTTCTGGAAAGTGGAAGACCCGCAGCATCTGGATTCGTCTGCTTACACACCTGTGGAAAACGGCGTCTCGCTGAAACCTTGTCTGATTATGGCCATGCCGTTCCACATCAAACCCACGCCGGAGGAACTTCAAAAATGGAGCTATCTGTATATGCACGATTCTTTTGAAAACCGCCGCATTTTCGGTTCCGAAGTTAACGTATATCTGGCACATTTCCCGATTGAACAGCCCCGCGGCGAAAAATTTTCTCTGGCGCTCCGCACCATCCGCGATCCGCAAAATTTTTACGCCGATACCGATATGCGCTTCGTTGTCAGACATTTCAGCCCGTTAATCGGCAAAGACCTACAGTTCGACCGCAATTACCGCATCGTTGACGGACAGCCGTATTCTCCCGAGACGTTCAAGCAAAATATGGCGCGCGTAACCATCTTGGGTTATTGCGCCGGTACGCACCATGCGCATCGCTGGATTAATGCCGTCGAACGCCTGGCCGGACAACTCTACTCCGAAAAAGATGTAAAACAGGCGCTGAGCAACGTTTTTGTAATCACTTACGCGGCCTTGCCGATGTTAAAAGAAAACAAATATTCCGGCGCTCATTTCATGAGCAATTTTGAAAATGACCAAATGCGCAAGGAACCGTTTATCAAAATGTTCCGCCCTCAGATGTACGAACAGGTAAAATATACCGGCAAACAGGCCCCGGCTCGCATTACCGCCATGCCGGATCACCGCAACTTTATAATTGCGCACAAATTGGCGCCTCAATTGGACATCATTGATCGCAAATCGGGAATCATAACCATTCCCAATCCCGAAAACGGACACCATATCGGTTTTATAACCACGCCCAACCTAAGCGCCGAAGACAATTTTCCGTATTATCAATTCCGAACCGTACTGGAAAATGCGGCGCTCGGCAAACGCGGTCTCAAAGTTTTTGAAGTCTGCAATTTCGACAATGCCGATTACGTCCTGAAATCTTATGCGGCTCTTGCGGCCAGAAAAGATCTCGGCCATTAAAAAAAAGGAGCTCTATGGCTCCTTTTTTTATTCTACCGTTACCGATTTCGCCAGATTGCGCGGTTGGTCAACCTCCCTGCCCAACGCCTCAGCCGTATAATAAGCCAGCAGCTGCAACGGAATATTCAACAATACAGGTGACAAAATCTCCGATACCGCCGGCACCTTTATCTGCTCGTCAAACAGACCTTCATGAGCATTGTCAGCTTCCGTCGTCACCGCAATCAGCCGCGCATGACGAGCTTTGGCTTCCTCGCAGTTGGAAATCATTTTGTCATATGTCCGGCTGCCCGGAACCAAAACCGCCAAAACCGGCATATTTTCATCCAAAAGCGCAATCGGACCGTGTTTCAATTCTCCCGCGGCGTAACCGCCGGCATTAATATAGCTGATTTCTTTAAGTTTCAAAGCGCCTTCATAGGCCGAGGCCAGATTGATTCCCCGCGCAATATAGATAAAACTCTTGTTGCCGCAGTATTTTTCCGCACAGCGTTTTATCGTCTCGGTTGCGCCCAAAACCTGTTCCATTTTGGCCGGAAGCTCCAGCAGTTCCTGTTTAAGGCCGGACAAAACCTCCGGCGCGGCGCTGTGCCGGACTTCGGCGACGGCAATCGCCAGCAGATACAAAGACACCAACTGCGCCGTATAGGACTTGGTTGCCGCCACGCTGACCTCAATTCCGGCCTCCAGCGGCAAAACCCCGTCAGCATAGCGGACAATGCTGGAATCAATGCGGTTGGTAACCGTCAGAATTTTGGCGCCTTTTTCCTTAGCCAGCTTAACCGCCGTAATCGTATCCGCGGTTTCGCCCGACTGGGAAATGCCGATGCAGAGCGTTTTTTCATCCGTCAGAACCCGTTTGTATATATATTCGCTGGCCGCTTCCACCGTTACCGCAATGCCCGTCAGCTCCTCAAAGACATGGCGTGCCACCATCGCCGCGTGCAGGGAAGTTCCGCAGGCAATAATCTCTATTTTTTCAACGCCGGCAAACAACTGCCCCGCATCAAGCCCGTCCGTTGCCACCGGAGAGCCGGCGTCTTTCATCCGCCGCGCCAACACGTTGCGGATAATGTCGGGCTGTTCGTTGATTTCCTTCAGCATATAATGCTTATATCCCCTTTTGGAGATATCTTCCGCGGCAAAATTAAGCGCTTCGGGATTTTTATTGATTAATCTGCCGTTAAAATCTTTGACGGTCACATTGTCTTTTCTGACAATCGCCAGCTCATTGTCATCCAGATAAACAATTTTTTGCGCCTTGCCGATAATCGCAGGAATATCGCTGGCAATAAAATTTTCGTTGTTGCCCAATCCGACAATCAACGGCGCATTCTTACGCACGGCAATAATCTTGTCCGGTTCGTCATGATGCATAATGCAAAAGGCAAAAGCGCCCCGGAGCTTGGATACCGCGCTGATAACCGCCGCTTCCAACGAACGAAGTACCTTATACTCGCGATCAATAAGGTGCACGGCCGTTTCCGTATCGGTTTGTGAAAAAAAGTGAAAACCTTCACGTTTCAGTTCTTCGCGCAACTCTTTATAATTTTCAATAATTCCGTTATGAACCAAAACCAGCTTGCCGTCATTAGACTTATGCGGATGCGCGTTCTCCACCGTAGCGCCGCCGTGCGTCGCCCAGCGAATGTGGCCGATGCCCTGCGATATGTGCTTATGGCTGAAATCCTGCGCATTTAAAACCCGACTCAAATTGTCAAGTTTGCCTTTGGCCCGATAAACATCAATCTGCCCGTTGTCATTCAAGGCAATACCAGCGGAATCATACCCGCGGTATTCCAGACTTTTCAACCCCGACAACAACACTTCTTCAACGGCATTATTGCCGATATAACCGACTATTCCGCACATTATCTTTCTCCTAAATACGTCCCAACTGTTTCAAAACCCGCAGTACATTTTCCTTGTTGCGCTTTTTTATCGGCCGGATCGGACGGCCGGCATAAACGGTCCACGGCTCAAACTTATAGTTGGAGGGAACAAAGCTCAAAGCGCCGATACTCACGCCTTCGGGAATATGATTGTTCGGCATAATTACCGAGTTGGTTCCGACGCCGGTATATTTTTCCATTGTAACGTCACCCTGAATTTCTTTGACATTCGGCACCGAATGCGTTACCAGTTCGTTCACGTAGTCGTTGCTCGACAGCCAAATCCGCACGCCGGCGGCAAGACTGGAATAACTGCCCATTTTAAACTTGTATTTCCCGTCGCCGCCGGAAATATAAGTTCCGGTAGCAATCTCACAGTCCGAACCGATTTCGCAGGCCGAAGAAATCCGACAAAAATCGGAAATACGCACATTGTCGCCGGCCTCAACCAAATCCGGCTTTTTTATAATAACATATTCGCCGAGTACAAAATTCTTACCGCTTTTCATTTCAATCCTCCCGGGTTAAATTGACGGAATAATAAAATCTTGGCGGCAATTTTTACAAAAAACAAATCACTAAAAATTATAATTTGTTACAATGCATTGATTTATCACAATATTTTTCAAAATATTTCAAAACAAAACGAGTCGAAACAACGACTTAGAAACAGCGTGAGATTTTTTTAACCGCAAAAAAGCCTGTTAAAAAATAACAGGCTTAAATAAACATTTCGCTTTCTTCTTTCAGAGAAAACCGAAAAACTATACCTCGGGCAGTGACGAATGCGTCCTTTTTTCCTCCGGCACCGGAAGCTCTTTGCTCTTGTCAATCTCCTTTCCGGCCAGCAGATCTTTAATCTCGTCTCCAGTCAGGGTTTCGTATTCAATCAGCGCCTCGGCCAGCTTTTCCCAGTCTTTGCGATGCTTGGTCAATATCTCTTTGGCCTTTTCGTAAGCGGTCATAACGAAAGCTTTAATCTCCTCGTCAACCAGCTGGGCGGTTTCTTCGCTCATATTCTGACTCTTTGTTACTGACTTACCGAGAAAAACCTCACCGGAATTTTCCGCATACAAAATCGGTCCGAGTTTGTCGCTCATGCCCCACTCGGTCACCATTGAACGCGCCAGATTGGTTGCCATCTGAATATCTCCCGAGGCGCCGGAAGTCACGGCATCATAACCAAACTTCAGTTCTTCGGCCACCCGGCCGCCCATGGCAATAATCAGGCGCGAATGCATTTTGGCGCGGGAATAAGAATACTGGTCTTTTTCAGGAAGCTGCTGCACCATACCCAGCGCCCGACCGCGCGGAATGATGGTGGCTTTGTGGATCGGATCAGTCTCCGGCACAAACAAAGAACAAATTGCGTGCCCGGCTTCATGATAAGCCGTATTGCGTTTTTCCTTTTCATCCATAGCCATCGACTTGCGCTCATTGCCCATCAGAACCTTATCCTTGGCCTCATCAAAATCGGCTGAAGTCACTTTATGCTTGTTTTTCCGAGCTGCCAGCAACGCCGCCTCATTAACCAGATTGGCCAGATCGGCACCGGAAAATCCGGGCGTCCCGCGCGCAATGACCGACAGATTGACGTCCTTGGCCAGCGGTACTTTTTTGACGTGAACCTGCAGAATTTCCTCGCGGCCTTTGATATCCGGATTGGAAACCACGACCTGACGGTCAAAACGTCCCGGACGCAGCAAAGCCGGATCCAAAACGTCGGGACGGTTGGTTGCCGCAATCAAAATAACGTTCTCATTGGCTTCAAAACCGTCCATTTCAACCAACAGCTGGTTCAGG
>CALXRQ010000035.1 GCA_944390895.1 uncultured Alphaproteobacteria bacterium | reverse complement strand
CCTGTCCCGACGTTGAGCGCGCCGTTTCCCGCATTTCCCTCGGTCGCGGCGGTCCGCGTGATTTGGCCAATATTGCTCAGGGGCTGGACGTTGTTCCCAAAATCAAAAATCTGCTGGCTTCTTTTTCCAAACAGCAGGATGCGCAGATGATAAAAGAGATGCCCTCGGCGGTTGCCGGCGTTGTCAATCGGCTCGGATACCACGGCGATTTGGTAGATACGCTGAACAAGGCGCTGGACGATGATCTGCCTTTGCTGGCGCGGGACGGAGGTTTTATCCGTCCGGGATATTATCCGCCGCTGGATGAAATCAAACACATCAAAAACGACAGCCACAAAATGCTGGCGGATATGCAGGCGCGCTATGCCGCCGATACCGGCATTTCTCAGTTGAAGATAAAATATAACAACGTTATCGGCTATTTTATCGAAACGCCTTCCAAATTTGCCGCCGAAATGCTGGAAAACAAAACCTTTATCCACCGTCAGTCGGTGTTGAACGCCATTCGTTTTACCACCGTGGAGTTGACCGAACTGGAAAACAAAATCCGCGGTGCCGAAGACAAGGCGCTGGCAATGGAGATAGAACTGTTCAACCAAATGGTCGACGACGTTATCCGCCTTTCGGACGACATCTCGCATACGGCCAAGGCCTTGGCCGAACTGGACGTGGCCGCGGCGCTGGCCGATTTGTCTTTGGAACGGAACTACTGCCGTCCGGTTGTCGATGAGAGCCTGGTGTTTGAGGTCAGGGAAGGGCGCCATCCGGTCGTTGAGGCGTCTATCGGCAAAGAACACGGCGGCGTTTTTGTCGGCAACGACTGCGTACTTGACGAAGACGGCGGCAAAATCTGGCTGTTGACCGGTCCCAACATGGCCGGTAAGTCTACGTTTCTGCGGCAGAATGCCATTATTGCGATTATGGCGCAGATGGGATGCTTTGTTCCCGCGCGCTCGGCCCGGATCGGCGTCATCAACAAAATATTTTCCCGCGTCGGCGCTTCCGATGATTTGGCCAGGGGCCGCTCAACCTTCATGGTGGAAATGGTCGAAACCGCCAGCATTTTAAATCAGGCCGACGAGCGTTCTTTTGTCATTCTGGATGAAATCGGCCGCGGAACCGCAACTTATGACGGTTTGTCCATTGCCTGGGCCGTGGTTGAGCATCTGCACGACGTCAACCGTTGCCGGGCTTTGTTCGCCACCCACTATCACGAGTTGACGCTCCTGAATGACAAACTGCCGAATATGTCGTTGCATTGTATGAAAATTAAAGAGTTTAAAGGCGAAGTTGTCTTTCTGCATGAAGTTATTGACGGCGCCGCTGACCGTTCTTACGGCATTCACGTCGCCAAGCTGGCGGGGCTGCCGAAACTGGTGGTCAAACGGGCCGAACAGGTGCTTGATTCGCTTGAGCACAGCGATAAAAGCACTTATATAACCAAGATGATAGACGATCTGCCGCTTTTTGCCTCGGTTCAGAAAAAAATTGAAGAAAAAGAAGAACAGGAAGAACTCTCGCCGCTGGTACAGGCTCTGCGGAATGTCAATCCCGATGATATGAGCCCTAAGGAAGCCCTGGCCAAACTCTATGAGTTGAAAGCCTTACAGGATAACAAATAGCTTTTTTTACAATAAGTTAAAAATATTTTTAATATTAAAAAGTTGAAAAGCTTTGTTTTTCAAAGTGTTATGCAATGGTAATATAATACCGTTCTGTATCATATTGAAATAAAATAACATTTTGTTGTTGACATTGTTTTTTTATCCTGTATATTCAGCTTGATTTTAATATTCAACTTTAACCAAAAAAGTGAGTTACAATGAACACATATGCAACAAAACCATCTGATATTGAAAGAAAATGGTATGTCGTTGACGCTTCCGGTGTTGTGTTGGGTCGTCTTTCTGCGGAAATCGCTAAGATTCTGCGCGGCAAACACAAGCCTTCGTTTGTTCCGAACCTGGACTGCGGCGACTATGTCGTTGTTATCAATGCAGATAAAGTAAAATTGACCGGTAAAAAACTGACCGATAAGAAATATTTCAAACACACCGGTTGGATCGGCGGAATCAAAGAAACCACCCCGGCTAAGATTTTGGCCGGCCGTTTCCCGGAAAGAGTTATCGAGAAAGCTGTTGAACGCATGATTTCCCGTAATCCTCTTGGCCGTCAGATGATGACCAAACTGAAAGTTTATGCCGGTGAAAATCATCCGCATACGGCTCAAAATCCGGAAGTTCTGGATATTGCCGCCAAAAACCCGAAGAATAAAAGGAGCGCATTATAATGGCTGATAAAATTGAATCTCTGCAAGATATTAAAAGCGCCTCTGCCACGGCAGAAGTTAAGGTTCGCAAAGCCAGCCGCGATAAATTAGGCCGTTCTTATGCCACCGGCAAAAGAAAAGATGCCGTCGCCCGCGTATGGATTAAGCCCGGTAAAGGCAATATCACGATCAATGACAAATCCATTGACCAGTATTTTGCCCGTCCGGTTTTGAAAATGATTATTAACCAGCCGTTTGAAGTTGCTAACCGCGTAAATGAATTTGACGTTGTCTGCACCGTAAAGGGCGGCGGTTTGTCCGGACAGGCCGGAGCTATCAAACACGGTATTTCCAAAGCTCTGAACGAATATGAGCCGGAATTGCGTGCAGCTCTGAAGAAAGCCGGTTTCCTGACCCGCGATGATCGTACGGTTGAGCGTAAGAAATACGGTAAAGCTAAGGCTCGTCGTTCTTACCAGTTCTCTAAACGTTAATCTTACAGATTTCGTTTCGAATTGCAAAAAAGAGGAAGTTTCAAGCTTCCTCTTTTTCGTATATAAGAATAATATCCTTACTTTTCAATTATATACAAAACAACACTTGCTACAAGTGTATCTAAAATCTGCAATGTTGTATTGCAGATTTTTTTATTTTTAACTATAATCCATAAAAAATTAATAGCGAAAGTAAGAAATATGACAATAGAATGGAAAAAATATATATCTTGGGGAAAAAAAATAATTTATTTTTTTGTAGGATTGATTTTTGTTCATTTTATGACGCAAATAATTATGTCGTCTTCTTTTCCTGAAATGCTAAAGGAGATGAATGAAGAAGAAATAAAGAGTTTTATAGCCAATTTGGATAAAGAAATTTTTTCTATTTTAATCAAATTATACATTATCAGCTATATATTGTTCAGCCTTTTGCCCCGCAAAATTAAAAATAGCAGATGGTATTTGAGGGGAATCTATTTTGTAATATTTTATTTCTTTTGTATTTTAATTTATATGTGGATTTAGTTTTTTTTGTAACCAAATGAAAAGCTCTAAAATTTATTTTAGAGCTTTTTTATATGACAAAGGACAACATAATGTATGATAAATTGATAAAAGGGATTTATAAGTACGGAAAGAAAACAATTAAACGACAAATTTTTATGATGAGTCACGAATAAAAATCCTTGACTTCTAAATAAACGCGTACTACTAATAGTATTATCACTAGCTATAGGTGTATCTAAAATCTGTAATATTTTATTGCAGATTTTTTTATTAGTTGCCTTACAGAAAACCCCGAGTTTACTCGGGGCTGAATGCCAAGGTGTTGGAACAACACCGCTCCACGCCAACGAGCGTGGTCAAACCGTAAGGTTTGTAGCTGTTATAGAACCCCCAGTTTACTGGGGGATATCTATTTTTAACTATAATCCATAAAAAATTAATAGCGAAAGTAACGATATGAAAATAAATTGGCAAAAACATCTGAGAATAATAAAGAAAGTTACAATATTTATTATTGGAAGTTTGGTTGTATCCTTAGGAATATCTGTTTTTTTATATGAATATTTAGGAAATTATTTGAACCAGCTTTCTGAAGCGCAAATAAAAGAAATGGCGGCAAATCCTTTTAGTGAAATAACCAGAACTTCTTTTAATATATATTTGATTGCCTATATTTTATTTGGTCAGTTACCGGATAAAATAAAAAAAGCAAGTGCTTTTCCCAGGTGTATTTACTTTTTATTGTTTTATTTGTTTTGTTATATTGTATCAATATGGATTTAACTTTGTTAATAATACTGTACAGCTCTCAATTTGAGAGCTTTTTTTATATAAAAAAGGAAAATATGATGAATTGGAAAAGAAAAGTTGCATCTGTGACGGGAGAATATCTGGGACGAGATTTTATGAAAAAATTATCAGATATTACAAATGAATTAGAAACTTGGACCAGCAAAAATCCATTAAACGGAAGAAATGCCAATCCCGCAAACGAAGATGAATATATGAAAGAGTATGCACAAAAAAAGAAAAAATTTAAATCAGAACAAATAAACTTACACCCCATACAAAGACCGGTATCCACTTGGAATAAAAAAGATTTGGATACCGTAATGCAAAGTAAAGACTATCTTTATGATGATTATACAAAGAAAAAAGTTCAAAAATATTTTGAATGGAAATATCCGGGAAAACAGAGATTGGATGCAACGGGCAGGCCATATTAAGAAGGCATCGGTTCTTATGCTGACATTTCACTTGAAAAAAGAGGAAGTTTCAAACTTCCTCTTTTTTGTGTTCCTGAAGGGGATATTGTCTTAATATTGCCCGTCGCGGCCGAATTTCCGGTGCCATTTTTTCATCACGTCAACAGCTTCGCCGCGGCATTCCTCAATGGCAATTCCGTAAACGCCGTCTTTGAGCAGTGCGTAAAGTTCATCGTCCTTAAAGCCGATATCCGCCGCATCTTTGCGCGTTGCCGCAAAATATATTTTGCCGATATTAGCCCACTTACTGGTCATCAGGCACATCGGACAGGGTTCGCAGCTGGTGTAGAGGACGCAGCCGGAAAGGTCCCAGGTGCCGAGAACCCGGCAGGCCTCGCGAATGGCCTGAACTTCGCCATGCGCTGAAGGATCATGGTTTGCCAGCACATGATTATAGCCGCCGGCAATAAACTTTCCGTCTTTGTAGATTACGGAACCAAACGGTCCGCCGGTCGGAATATTTTCATCGTTCAAAGAGGTTGCGGAGGCCTTAATCGCCTCTCTCATGGCCACAACATCCCCTTGGTCATAAGCTTTGTTCATAGACATATCCTTTCTTATACGGCAATCTTAATCAGGTGGTCGGGTACAATCAGGTCCGCGTCGGTAGAGGCAATGACCTCGTCGAGAGAAAACAGCGGATTGATTTCCTTAAGGAGCAGTCCCTGAGGCGTCACTTCTATGACGCAGCGTTCGGTAACGATTAAATCCACTTCGTTGGCAGCGGTCAGGGGCAGGGTACAGTTCTTGACAATCCTTGATTGGCCTTTGCTGGTGTGTTCCATGGCAATAATCACCCTTTTGGCGCCGACAACCAAATCCATGGCGCCGCCCATTCCCGGTACAAAAGCGCCCGGAATCATCCAGTTGGCCAAATTGCCGTGCTGATCCACCTGCAAGGCGCCGAGTACGGTAGCGTCAACATGTCCGCCGCGAATCATTGTAAAGGACATCTGCGTATCAAAAAACGCCGCGCCGGGCTTGGTTGTGACGGCCATTCCGCCGGCATTGATTACCTTGGGATTGTCTGCGGCCGACAAGTCGCGATGGCCGACGCCGAGCAGACCGTTTTCGGATTGAAAGATAACATGAATGTCATGCGGAATGTGATTAGCGACTTCGGTCGGAAGTCCGATGCCGAGCGTAATGACGTCGCCTTCGGAAAACTCCTTGGCAATGCGTTTGGCAATGATCTCGCGGCTTTGTTCTTTAGAAAGTTCCATCAATCTGTCCTCATGCAACAATATAATCAATAAAAATGTTGGGAATGGTAATTTCGTTCGGGTTAAGCGGTTCTTCCGATATCTGGTCGGCTTCGACAATCACGGTCTGTGCGGCGGTTGCCATAACCGTATTCAGGTTGCGGGTAGTTCCTTCCAGAAATGCGTTGCCGAACTTGTCCGCCTTGGTGGCGTAGACGATTGCAAAATCGGCGCGCAGCGGTTTTTCCAGAAGATATTTCCGGCCGTCCATTTCCATAACGGTTTTGTCTTTTTCCACCACGGTACCCACGCCGGTCGGCGTCAGAAAACCGCCCAGTCCGGCACCTCCGGCGCGAATACGCTCAACCAGAGTGCCCATCGGCACCAGTTCCACTTCAAGTTCGCCGGCGTTAAACTGCCGCCCGGTTTCGGGGTTGGTGCCGATATGTGCGGCAATAACTTTCTTAACCAGTTTATGGACAATAAGCTTTCCGCGGTCATAATCGGGTGTAGATGTATCATTAGCAATCAGCGTCAGCCCCGAGGTATGGTTCTTAACCAGTTCGTCAATGATCCGGGTAGGTGTTCCGCAGCGCAGAAAACCGCCGATCATCACCGAGGCATTAGCCGGAATAAGTCTGCCGGCTTCGGCTGGCGATATAATCTTTTTTACCAATATTCTTATATCCCTGTTAATTAATCCAGAGCACTATAACTCTTTTTTTTGCAAAAGTCATCAATTTTTATCCCGTATGAGGAGAAAATGCAAAATTTTGTCTCCGGTTAGACAAATATTGTTTTGCCAAAAACTTAAAATTATTGTATATTTAAGATAAAAAACGGGCAGGACAACATGGCAAATTTGTGGAAAAAAATCAAAATAAGGTTCAATAAATACAAAACCCGGCTGCTGACGGCGGTTTTTGCCGTGGTTCCGTCGTTTTTCAGCGAGCTTCCGCATCGGGAGCTGCCGGAATTTAAGCTTGCAAAGGAAATAAATCTCGACTTGTCGGCCGACACCATGGAAGAAGCCTTTAAAAAGGGAAAATGCGCCGACCTGATGTCTTTTGTTGAAAAAAGCCCGCATATAAACGATACGGTTGTCTTGAACTGCAAAAACGTAAATATGCGCCTTTGCGCCGGCGTTTATCAGCAAAAGGACGATAAAGTCCGTTTGAAATATTTTGTGCCGGATATTAGCGGCGCCGATTCCGCCACGGCCAGAAAGATTATCCGCTATACCAAAGCCTGGAACGACGAGTTTTATCGAATGTCAAACAAGGCGCACGAATATAAGCACCGCCATACCCACAAGAGCGGAACTTTCAAGACCGGTGTCTGCATGGAAGACAACGCGCGTCTGAGCCAGCATAACGAAATCGCTTCTTATATCACCAATCTTCTCTACGAGCGGGAAGTGTATCTGGCAATGTCCCGCAGCGGAATTTATGCACGGGAATATCTTGACGACATTATATCAAGCCGTTTTCAGGGATATAAGGACGCCGTAAAGCAAGGCATTGTAAAACCCGGCAGTACCGATCCCCGAATGCAGGAAATGGAAAACTTTCTGATCGCCAAGACCGTCAGCGAATGGTGGATAAAAAAAGAGCAGAACGTTAACGTTGGCGTAACCCTGAAACGGCTGAACTGGTTTGTTAAGGCCTATCCTCAGCTGGTGCAGAAGAAAAGAGACGCAAGGACGCTGCGGGCCTATGTCAGAGCTTTGGACAAATGCTATACCTTTATTAAAGACGGCAGACTGGTCAATCTGAACTATTTTCAGCGCGGTCCGTTTGACTATAATCCGCCGGAGCAGCCGGAAGCCTGGAAAAACTGGCCCGGAGCCGAGCTGTTCGGTCCGCACAAACTGAAAGACGTGGAACTCAAAGACACGGTCAAAATGCGGATTGCGGAACTGCGCGGAGAAGCGCCGTTCAAATTTCAGATGCTCAAAGATACGATGCAGAGCCGCTGATTTTAAAAATAAAAAAGGGTCGTAAATCGACCCTTTTTTATTGCATACGCTTATGCAAAACGATGTTTGATTCTGTAGATTTTAAGCATAATCTCGTTTTCGGGGGCATAAAGTCTGGCTTTTGCCTCGTCAAACAGGTCATAGCGGTCGGCATACTCCCTGAACAGGTTATAATCCCGGAGTTCAATCATTTTTATTTCCGCGTCGGCATAGCGTCCGTATTCGTGCAGCGGATCTTTTTCGATGCACAGGCGGATGAGGTAAGCATCACCGCGGAAAGTGAGTTGTACGCGGGCATCATAGCAGAAATGATGATGCTTGATATACAGCCGGATAAGTTCCTCGTCTCCAAGGTCTATCAGCCGGAACTGCGCTTCGGCAAAAAGCTCGTGGCGGCAGATGTAATCTTTAATCAGATTTTTGCTGTTTCTCTCCAGAAGCTTGATCTCGGCCTCGGCATATCTTCCCGGCTCATGCAGAGGTTCGTGAAGAATAAGCCTGCGGAGCTCATGGATTTCCGCAGTTTCGGCCATCCTGATTTTTTCTTCGTAGGAAAGGCCGGAAACAAAGGCTGTTTGCGTCGTGTCGGTAATAATCTTTTTCATAAAAACGGATTTATAGAATTAAACAAAAGTGTCTCATGAAAATATTCGCTAATACTTTCACAATAATATCTGAATGACAGACAATATAACACATTTAGAGATTTTTTCAACTTTATAATTTATGCGGCATATCGGCTGTTGCCCGCTGTTTGTTATTTTTTAAGATTTGCAGACTATATTGAAACAAAATGACATTATTGGAAAACGGCAATGATTTGTGATGAATTTAAGATAAGCGACGCGCTGGGCATAATCCTTTTCAATCCGCTGAAACTGGGAAACGCAATGCTGGAAAAAGGCCGCCGCCTGCAGGAGGAAGACATCGTCCAGCTCAAAAAATACGGCGTGGAAAAGGTTTTCGGTGCCGTTATGGAAGAAGGCGACATCAGTTTTCAAACCGCGCTGGGAATTGTCGGCGCCAAGCTTTGCGGCAAAAATACGGCCTATAGTGTCGGCAATGACGGCGTTTGCCGGATTATATCGACCATCCGCGGCGTTTTTATGGTCAATGATGACCGTGTAGCCAAGTTTAACCGTTATAATCGCAATGTCATTTTGAATATTGCGACGCCGTATGCCTTTGTTGAGGAAAACGAGATTATTGCCGAGCTAGAACTGACGCTGCCGCTGATTTCGCAGGCGGATGTGGATGAACTTGTCTTCAAACTGTCGGGAAACGTTGATATGTTGTCGGTGCACGATGTCAGCAGCAAACGTGCCGGGCTGATATATACGCGTTTTTTGAACAACGGTGACGAAACCAGACATTTTACGGCGGTGGTCAAACGTCTGGTCAAAGATTTTCCGCAGATGAATATGAATTTTGTGCATGAGTATGAAACGCCGCATACGGTTGAAGACGTTGCCGGCACGCTGCAAATGTCGCTGAAAGATCATATTGACGTTTTGTTTGTCATCGGCGGACAGCGCAACAGTTGCAGCCGGGACATCTTAATGCGGGCGCTGCAAAGCTTTGTCGACGAAATCGTCTGTCCATCGCTTCCGCAGGTCGGCGCATCGGATTTGATTATTGCCGCCAAAAAGGAAAAAAAGGTCATTGTCATTCCCTATAATTTCGACAAGCTGGATACGGCCTATCTGGAACGTTATATCGTTCAGGCGATTGTTGCGGACAAGCTTAATGTGTTTGACTTCAACCATCCGCAGAATTTCATTATGAAGAGCCGCGGCCGGCTGAATGACGAACGCTCGGAACGGCTGATACGTTCGGCCGGAAACGAGACTTCCGAGAAAGAAGCCGGAATCGCCGCCGTGGTACTGGCTGCCGGCGTGGGCGCCCGAGCCGGACGCAATAAGCTGCTGGCCGAAGTCGGCGGCCGCCCGTTGTTTTTAAATGCCCTGGAAGCTGCCGTAAAATCCAAGGCCTCGCCGGTGTTTTTGATTACGGGCCATCAGGCGGAAGATATGGAAGAATATCTCGAAGACATTGATGTTAACGTCATTTACAATTCGGCCTATCGTTCGGGGGTTCGCACCTCTATTGATTTGGGCGTGAAATCGGTTCCCGGTTTCTGTGACGGCGTTATTCTGATTCCGGCCGATATGCCCAACATTACGCCAGAATATATCAATGAGATGATTAAAAGCTTCCGGAAAGGAGAGGGACGCCAACTGGTTATAGCCTCGCGTCACGGCATAAAATGCAATCCTGTCATCTGGGGAAAAGACCTGTATGAATTTGCCGACATGGTTCCCGAAAACGCCGATTTGCGCCCTGTGTTTGTCGAGCATTCGGACTATACCAAACTGGTGGAAGTTAAAGACGAAAATATTGTTTTTGACGTCAATTATCCGAGCGATATTGAAACGGCGCAGAAAGCCGCAATTGGTAAGGATAATAAGCCGTAGTTTTTGTCATCCTGAGCCTTTTTTCTTATTGTCATGCTGAGCCTGTCGAAGCATCCCGGCTTTACCACAATTGTCATGCTGAGCCTGTCGAAGCATCCCAGCCTTACTACAATTGTCATGCTGAGCCTGTCGAAGCATCTCAGCCTTATTAATATTGCTGAGACCCTTCACTTCGTTCAGGATGACAATACACCATTAATGCCGCCGGGCGCTGCCCGGTCATTCTGGTGCTTGACACCAGAATTCAGGTCAAACATTGCTTCCTTATCCAACCTGAACTCCGGATCAAGTCCGGAGTGACGATATATAAAAACTGTCATGTTGAGCCTTTTTTTATTGTCATGCTGAGCCTGTCGAAGCATCTCAGCCTATTAATATTGCTGAGACCCTTCGACAAGCTCAGGGTGACCCAACGTGGACGCGCGGCGCATTTTATAAAAAGCCGTGAGACAGCGAACCATCGCTCGCCCGGTCAGACCAGTTCGTCAACCTCTTCGACAATCTCGTTTTTTTCGTAAAAATGCTTAAGATACGGATGGCTGTTCCGTTCCTGTTGATCTTCTTTAATAATGGACTGGTTATTGTCATAAACGCCGATTTTGTGAGACGTATTGGCTTCGCTGTCTTCTTCGGCCTGTTCATAGACGCCGCTGGCCGCCAGAGCCTCTATGGCGCTGGCAACATAAGCCGGCGCGGAAGAAATGTTGCTTTTTTCTTCTTTTTTGTTTGGTCTTTGGAATGACTGTTCGGACTCATTGTGGTGTTCATTGGAATCGTTATTGATTGACACGTTGTTTGTTGTGTCAATATTTTCCACAAAAGCTTCTCCCTGTCCGCCGACAGCGTAACTTCTTTCTGTTCTGCGGGCAGGAGCGGTTGAGCTCGATACTTTTCTAGTAGACGATATACTCATAGCCGTTCTCCAACATAATGTATACCCTATATATAACACGTAAACGGCTAAAAATCCACAATAATATGAATTATCCCGCAAAAAAAACGCCCGAAACGATCATTTCAGGCGTTTAATCGGTAAAAAAATCCGCTTAATTTTCAGAATCGTCAGACTTCGCGTTTTTGTCTTTAGACTGTTTGCTTTTCATCTGAGCTTCCAGCTCGTTTTTCTTTTCTTTGGCTTTTTCCATAATTGCCTTGGTTTTTTCATCCATATATTGTTTGAGCTTGGGCAGATCGCCGGCATAGAAAATTGCCGCCACGATCAGCGCGATTAAAATCCATTCAAACATCAGTTTATCTCCTCGCGTTGGCTTGCATCATTTTGTGCAAGACTTCGGTTGCGTCATAGCCGCCGTCATACTCATCGATTTTGCCGATAATGCTCTGATATTCCGCGGCGGTTTTTTCAATATTTTTTTTCTGGAGTTTATTTTTAATAATATTTTTTATTTTTGCAAATCTAATCATTGATTTATCCGTCATAAAACCGCAATGGGCAATAACCTCTCTGAGACCGTCGGTCTCGCCGAAACAATAGCACACGCAGTCGCATCCGGCCTCAAGCGAGCGTCTGGTGCGTTCGCCGAGCGAACCTTTGAGCGCGTGCATGTCAATGGCGTCGGAAATCAGCAGCCCGTCAAAGCCGATAATGCCGCGAATAATTTCCTTAATGCCCTTGGGACTCTGCGTTATCGGATTTTGGCTGTCGACCGAAGGAATCATAATGTGCGCTGTCATGCCGGCTGGAGCGTGTCTGAGCTGCCGAAACGGATAAAAGTCTTTTTCCAGTTCCTGAAGCGAATGATTCAAAACCGGCAGGCCGAGGTGCGGATCGCTGGTGGCGCGTCCGTGTCCGGGCATATGTTTTATGCAGGGGCAGATGCCGTTGGCCGTATATTCTTCAACCATCAGTTTTCCGCATGCGGCAATCTCTTTTTCGTTTCCGCCGAAACAGCGATTTTTCAAAACCGGAGTCGTGTCGTCAAAAGCAGTGTCCAGACAAGGGGCATAGTTCCAGTTAATGCCTGTGTCCTGCAAATCGGCGCTTATCAGAAAAGCGTGGTCTCTGACGGCTGTCTCCCGCAGTTCGGCATCCGCTATTGAACCGAGGGCTGCCTGCGATGCATAAGGGCGGAATTCCGGCTCGCTTAGGCGTCTGACCCTTCCTCCTTCCTGGTCAACGGCGATAAGAACGTCTTCGCGGCCGATGGTTTCTCTGATTTCTCTGGTCAGCAATCGAAGCTGTCCTTTGTCTTTTATATTGCGGGCAAACAGACTGATGCCGAGCGGGTTGGCCTGTTCCAAAAACTTTTTTTCTTCCTCGTTCAGGCGCGTCGAGGCAATGGAAAGCATAGCGGCGGATATTGGTTTTTCCATAATTTTATCCTATCAGCAACGAGATAAAAAATTTTGAAACTTTGCTCATGTACAAGGCAAAAAAGTTCCAGTCTTCGCCAAGGTTTTTGCCTAACACCGGCAACACCAGAGCCGCGGCGACAATAATGAGCATTCCGGCTTTTTCGGCATAAATATATTTTTGTGCCCAAGGTTTCATAATCCATCCGAACAGGATTTTGGAACCGTCCAGCGGCGGAATAGGCAGCATATTGAATACCGCCAGAATAACGTTATAAACGACCATGTTAATCAGAAACACATTGAGAATGCCCAGAACAATTCCTCCGGGAAAGTCGGGAATGATTTTAAGCAGCAATGCGCAGAAGACGGCCAGAACAATATTAAGCGCAATTCCGGCCGAAGCGACAATAACCGTGTCGCGCCGATAATTTCCGAGATTGGAAAAATTGACCGGAACCGGCTTGGCCCAGCCGAAAACAAATCCGACGCCGGAATATATCAACAAAGCCGGCAGGATAACGGTTCCTGCCGGATCAATATGTTTAAGCGGGTTTAAAGACAGCCGGCCGTTTATTTTTGCCGTATCGTCTCCCAGCTTCCAGGCAGCGTATCCGTGCGCAATTTCATGCAAAACGATCGCCAGCAGCAGCGGAAGAAAATTTAGTATAATGCCGATAAGCTGTGCCGTCATATCATTTTTTCTTTACGATGCAGGTTCCGCCCAGAGCTTTGATGTCGTTGCACAAGCCATCTGCCAGGGTTTTGGCCTTGAAAGCGCCGGCTTTCAGGCGATAATAGATGCCTTTGGCACCAAGATCCGCGGTTTCGATTTCATAAGGCTGGTTTTTCAGCGAAGCATATTTCTTGCTGAGCGTCTGCCATGATTTTTCAACCGCAGACCGGTTGTTGGAAGACATCAGCTGAACCTGCCATACGCCGGCCGGAATTTTCAAATCAAGAAAATCTTCTTTGATTTCGATTTTTTCGGGTACGGGTTTGGCCTCCGTTTTCGGAGTTTCGGTCTTAGCCGGCGTTTTAGGCGCAGCTTCCTTAGCCGGAACCGGAGATTCGTTCATCGCCTGAGAAAGGGGCTTGGGTTCGGGCTCGGGTTTCGTTTCCTGAACCGGTGCGGCTTTGGGCGCTTCGGCTACTTCAATGATTTTTTCCGCTTCCTTCAGCACGTCTGTTGCCGGAGCCGCGGACGGGTGTTCAACCTCGGCAACGCTTTCGGCCTTGGGAGCTCCTTCCGTCGGAACGATAACCGGAAGCTTGGGTTCTTCCGGCGGCGGCAACAGGTTTTCCACCACTTTTTTGTCTTCCTCTTTTTTATCCAGAATACCGTAAACGGACTTATCCTGATTCAAAATTTCCATTCCGCCGGGTTCGGTCGGCTGAACCTTGATAGCCGTCTGCGGTCTGCGGATAACCGGAATCTCGGCCGTGCCTTCCTGAGCATAACGAGGAGACAGCACAAACCATCCGACGATGCCGGCCAGCACGACGCCCGAGACGGCGCCGATAAATACGCTTTTGGAACGGTTCAATTCGTTTTTGCGCTCTTCAAAAGAGGTTGTGGGCTGTTCAGCGATTTTCTGACGGAATTCGTTCAAAAAATCTTCGTTTTTATTGTCGTCTGGAAATTCTGGAAACATTGCATTTCTCCCGCAAAATAAAACTGTTCTGCCCACAATTTAAGGCAAAAAGCTTTATAATCACTTAACAATTGCCCGTAATTTAACCTCAAACTCCGGCTTTTCACCGTTTTTTTTCAAAATCTTGTGTGAGGATCGTAAAGTTTTTTGTGTTCTTCAATGGCGCACATATCCGTCATATTGGCAATATATTCGCAGACAATGCCTGCAATTTCCTCTTCTTTGCTTTGCGGACTGATTTGCGCGCGGATATCCATCGGCAGCAGCTTCCAGTCGCCCATAAACACGCTGAACAGCTCTTCGACGATTCTCTGCGACTTCATGTCCATCCGGCACACGGAAGTCGTGGTATAAAAATGTTCTTTCAGAAAACCGCGCAGCATTTTGATTTCGCCGTGCATTTTTTCGGAAAAGTCTACCGTAAAGCACTTCTGACGGCGAATATCTCCGCTGGTTTTGATTTTAAGTTTTTTGATGTTGCTTTTGGTGTTGTCCAGAATGTCAAAGATCATCCGCGCAATCATATTGCGGGTAACGGCATAAATCTGAATGTTTTTGTCTGCGTTGGGGTTTTCCTTTTCAAAACGGCGCATGATTTCGTCGATAAACGGCAGCTCGCGCAATTGTTTCATATTGAAAAATCCGGCGCGGAAACCGTCGTCGATGTCATGGTTGTTATAGGCGATGTCGTCGGCAAAAGAGGCCACCTGCGATTCGGCGGAAGAATAGTTTTTCAGGTCCAAATCAAACTGTTGGTTAAAACTTTTCAGAAAACGGTTGGATATTTTCTTAATCGGGCCGTTGTGCTTGACGGTGCCTTCCAACGTTTCCCAGGTCAGGTTCAGCCCCTTGAATTCGGGATAGTGGATTTCGGTTTCGGTCATTATTTTCAGCGAATGAATGTTATGGTCAAATCCGCCGAATTTTTTCATGGCGTTTTGCAGGCCGCGTTCTCCCGCATGTCCGAACGGAGAGTGTCCGAGGTCATGAGCCAGGGCAATGGCTTCGCCGAGTTCTTCGTTGAGCTTCAGACATTTGCACAACGTACGCGTAATCTGCGCCACTTCAATGCTGTGGGTCAGCCGGGTACGGTAGTTTTTGCCCTCGTGATAGGCAAAAACCTGCGTCTTTCCGTCCAGCCGCCGAAAGGCCGAAGAATGAATCAATCGGTCGCGGTCACGCTGAAACGGAGAGCGGATAATGTTGGTAAAGTCGGGATACAGGCGTCCCAGGCTTTGTTCCGGCTTGGTGGCATAAGTTGCTAAGTCCATCTTTTTTTTCGCTTTCAATAAGTTTATTTTTAATATACAATCAAAAACAAATATGAGTCAAAGGTATAAGATGAAGATTTCAACATATAATGTAAACTCCGTAAACGCCCGGATAGACAACCTTTCTGATTGGCTGAAAGCCGAAAGTCCCGATATCGTTCTGTTGCAGGAAATCAAATGCGAATTTGACGCTTTTCCTTTTTTCGAACTGCAGAGCCTGGGCTATAACGCCAGAATTTTGGGCGAAAAGAGCTATAACGGGGTTGCGGTTCTGAGCCGGCACAAAATTGAAGTGACGGCGGAAGGACTGCCCGGCTTTCCGGACGAACACGCCCGTTTTCTTGAGGCGCGGATTAAGGCGGACGAAACCGTCTGGCGCGTAGCTTCAATCTATATGCCCAACGGCAACCCGCCGTACAACGCTCCCGACGATGTTTCCCGCTTTGACTATAAAATCCGCTGGATGCAGGCTTTTTATCAATATGCAGTCCGCCTGCGGCAGAGCCGCGAGCCCGTCATCCTCGGTGGTGATTTCAATGTCATTTTGACCGGGCGGGACGTTTATGATCCCGAGGCTTTCAAAAACAATGCTTTGTTCCGGCCCGAGGTCAGGAAACTGTTGAAATCGGTTGAGTACCTTGGTTTTTACGATGCCTTTCGTGCACAGCATCCGGCCGAGACGGCTTATACCTATTGGGATTATGCCGGCGGCGCTTTTCAAAACGATCAGGGGCTGCGGATTGATTATCTGCTGATGTCGCCGTCCGCCTTAGACCGGCTGCAGAGCATCAAAGTCGACAAAAATCCCCGCCGGGCAGCCAAACCTTCCGATCATACCGTTCTTACCGCCGAGTTAAAATAATGAGTAAAAACAAAAAACAAATCCCGGACAGACTGCCGGAAAACTGCCTGCTTGAAATTTCCGAAATCGGCAAATACGGCGATTATATGGCCGTTCCCGTTGATCCGGCCGACAATCCGGCCGGGCATAAGATATATGTCATGGACAACAAACGCATCAAGCCCGCGCTTGACGTCGGCGACCGCTTTATCGGGCGTCTGCAGCGGCGTCGGGACGGCTGGTTTGCCAAGCCGCTGGCTCGTACGGCCAAAGCCGGCGAACCGGAAGAAATTCTATACGGCATTATCGAAAAACGCGAGGGAAAATATTTCCTCAAGCCTTCGGAAAAAAACAATTATATGAATTATCTGCTTGACGATCCCGCCGGCGCCGGAGACGGTGATTATGTAAAAGTGGCTTTGACCGGGTCCCGCCGTTTCAAAGAAGCGCGGATTGTCAAAAACTTCGGCCGTTTTGATCTGAACAAGGCTACGGCGTCCCTTATTTTAGAAAAATACAAAATCCCTCACGAATTTCCCGAGACCGTGGCCAAAGAGACCGGAAAGCTGCCGTCTTTTCATAAAAAAGGCCGCGAAAACCTGACGGATATTCCGTTGGTGACCATTGACGGCGAAGACGCCAGAGACTTTGACGATGCCGTCTATGCCAAACGCACCAAAGACGGTTTTCTGCTCATTGTCGCCATTGCCGACGTCGCGTTTTATGTCAGGAGCGGAACCGCGTTGGACAAGGAGGCCTACCGGCGCGGAAACTCCGTTTATCTGCCCAATATGGTCGTGCCGATGCTTCCCGAAATATTGTGCAACGACCTGTGCTCGCTGCGCCCGAAGGAACAGCGTGCGGCGGTCGCGTGTTTTATAGAGATTGACCGGAACGGCAAAATCAAAAAATACGACTTCAAACGGGCAGTTATAAAATCTGCGGCGCGCTTGACCTACAAAGAAGTTCAGGAGGCCTTGGACGGTAAGAAGAGCGACAACATCGCTCCTGTGTTCAAAACGACGGTGCAGCCGGTTTTTGACGCTTATCTGGCGCTCAACCGGGCTCGGGAAAAGCGCGGCGCTCTCAATCTTGAGACCGATGAGCTGAAAATCAAGGTAAACAAGGAAGGCAAAGTTATTTCCATAGAAAAGGAAGAGCATTTCATTTCGCATCAGATTGTAGAAGAATTTATGATTGCGGCAAATGTCTGCGCGGCAAAAGCCTTGGGCAAGACCCGGCTTCCGACCATGTACCGCATTCATGAAAAGCCCTTGGAAGAC
>CALXRQ010000034.1 GCA_944390895.1 uncultured Alphaproteobacteria bacterium | reverse complement strand
TTTCTGATACTTTCAATGTCTTTACGATAGTTCCAGTCTGACTGGATGACCACTTTGTTCACCTGCGTGCCGAAGTTTACGTCATTGATGTAGCTTGAACCGAGGTAGTTCTGAAGTACCGAGAAGATGTTGCCGACCGGAACCTGCATTGCTTCGGCCTTTTCACGATCAATGTCAACATAGATGTTAGGCGTTTTGGCCGTGTAGGTTGAATAGGCATACATAATTTCGGGAGCCTGGTTGATTTTGGCCAGCATTCCCTGCAGGGTTGCGTCAATTTTCTGCGGATCGTCAGTATCCAGAGACTGCAGGCGGTAATCCATACCGCCGCTGCTTCCCAATCCCGGAATTGCAGGCATCTCAAACAACTGAATGTCTGCTTCAGGCAGATTGGAAAGTTTGGCGCGGATGCGGTTCAGAATGTTGGTTGAATATAATTCGTCTCCGGGACGCTTGTTCCAGGGTTCCAAAATGATGACGCCCATGGCCATATTTTCGCCGCTGCCGCCGATCATGGAAACGCCGATAACGTTCATAATATCTTTGACGCCTTTTTCTTCTTTAATTAACGGGAAGATTTTATCAACGAATTTTGAGGTGCGTTCTCTTGAGGCACCTTCAGGCAACTGAATGTTCATCATGATAACGCCCTGGTCTTCACTCGGAATGAACGACGTCTGACTGATTTTCAAAAAGCCGTAGTTGCTTAAAACCAGCAAGCCGAGCAGTACGGCAATGACGCCGACTTTGCGGCCGATAAGCGCTACCAGGCCGGTATAGTGGTCACGAGCCTTATTTACACTCTGGTTGAACCAGAACAGCGGGCCGCTCTGGAACGGTTTCAGCGGACGCAGCAGCGTTGCGCAGAGCGCCGGAGACAGAGTCAGCGCGTTGAGTGCCGAGAAAGCGACGGAAGTGGAAATGGCCACGGCAAACTGTTGGTAAATTTTACCGGTAATACCGCCCAGGAAACCGACCGGAACGAAAATTGCCAACAGAACGAGGGTGGTGGCAACAATGGCGCCGGATACCTGTTCCATAGCTTTTATGGTTGCTTCTTTCGGCGAGAGACCTTCATCTTCCATCAGATAGAGCACACGTTCGACCACAACGATGGCGTCATCCACCACCAGACCGATGGCCAGCACCAGACCGAACAGCGTCAGCATATTGATGCTGTATCCCAGAGCCAGCATAACGGCGAAGGTTGCAAACAAAGATACCGGAATGGTCAGTGACGGAACCAGAGTTGCGCGCCAGTCCTGCAGGAAGATATAGCATACGCCGATAACCAGAATAAAGGTCAGGATGAGCGTAAACACAACTTCTTCAATGGAGGCGTTGATGTAGTCGGTAGCGTCATAGGCAATGAGATAAGTTATGTCTTCGGGGAAGAATGAAGACAGTCTTTGCAACTCGGCCTTTACGCCCGCCATGGTATCAAGGGCGTTGGCGCCGGACAACAGGTTCATGGCGATGGTTACGGACGGAGCGCCGTTGTATTGGCTGTTGGCATGATAGCTTTCTTCGCCGATTTCAATGCGCGCGACGTCTTTCAGATAAACCAGACCGCCCTGTTCAGCCGTGCGAACGACAATGTTTTCAAAATCTTTGACGTTGTTCAAACGGCCTTGGGTCTGCAACGTATATACCATCTGCTGGGAACCGTCACCCGGCATGGCGCCGACTTTACCCAGAGAAGGCTGGTAGTTTTGGCTTTCAATGGCGGATTTGATGCTGTCGACCGGCAGATTCAAGGCTGCAATTTTGTCGGCATTTAGCCAAACGCGCATTGAAAGTTTGGAAGCGTATACGTTTACTTCACCGACACCGTTAACACGGCTCAGGCTGTTTTTGATGTTGTTTTCAACATAGTCGGCCAAGGCCAGGCTGTCATAAGTGCGGTTGGGGGACAAAACGGTAATGAAACCCAGCATATCCGAAGAACGACGTTTTACGGTAATGCCCTGACGGGTTACGTCGGTCGGCAATTTGGACGTGGCCTGCTGAATACGGTTTTGTACCTTAACCTGCGCCATATCGGGGTCGACACCGACCTTGAAAGTAACGGTCAAAGAATATGAAGAGTCTTCCGAGGACGAGCTCATATAGAGCATGTCTTCGACGCCGTTGACCTCTTCTTCCAGCGGAATACCGACGGTTTTGGAGATAACCTCGGCACTTGCGCCCGGATAGTCGGCCGAAACGACGACTTCAGGCGGAGTGATTTCCGGATATAACGAGATCGGGAGCGAGAAAATGGCAATGGCGCCGGCCAGCGTCAGCACGATGGAAATAACCATCGCAAAACGAGGTCTTTCAATAAAAATTCTTGAAAACATGGACTATTTTGCCTCCTGAGTATCGGTAATGAGCTGAGCCTTTACGTTTTGGCCGTCTTTGACTTTCTGCAGCCCCTGAATGATGACTTTGTCGTCGCCGGACAGGCCTTCCAGAACTACCTGCGAATCTTCGATAACATCGCCCAGAACAACGCGTTTCTGTTCTGTAACATTATCGTTATTTACGGTCATGACATAGTTGCCGTGTTCATCTTGTGCCAGAGCCGCCTGCGGAACCAGAATTGCCATTTGCGGCTCTTTGTTGCCGATACGAATGTCAACGTAGTTGCCGGGGATGAGCAGGCCTTTGTCGTTTTCATATTCCGCATATAAAGTAATGGTTGCGGTAGACGGGTCAATCTCGTTATCGGAAAAGCGGGATTTTAAGTGATTGACCAGAACCTGTCCGTTAGGCAGAACCAGTTCGGTTTGCAAAGGCTGATCCTTCAGGTTGCTGTTTTGAGCCGACAACATATCCTTATCGGTGACGGCAAAGGCCACGCGAATGGGATCGGTCTGGACAATGCGCGCCAGACTTTCGGTTGAAGAGTTGACATAGTTTCCCTCCGTGACCATGGCCTTGCCGATGTAACCGGTGATGGGCGCCTTGATTTCGGTGTAATCCAAATCAATTTTGGCAAGTTCAAGGTTAGCCTGTGCCTGCGCTACGGCAGCTTTTGCCTGCAAATAATTGCTCTCGGAAGTATCCAGAGTGGCTTTGGAGGCATAGTTTTGCTTGCTCAGGGACTTTTGGCGGTTATAGTCTCTTTCGGCGCGAACCAAGCTGGCTTTGGCGCTGGCCAGTTCGGCCTGGCGGAGCTCTACGTTGGCCAGATAGCGCTTCTGTTCAATGATAAAAAGAATATCGCCTTCGTTGACCAGGCTTCCTTCCTGAAACAGCACTTTTTCGACGTAGCCGCTGATCTGGGGTTTCAGATCAACGCTTTTGATTGCCTCAACCCGTGCAATGTAACTTTTTTTAGGTGCGATGTTGGTCTGAGTTACCTGTTTGATTAAGACAGAAGGCGTGCCGCCGCTCATAGCGGCCATATTCGGCATTTGAGGGGTCAGGCGGGCTTTGAGGTACCAGCCGGCCGCCACGCACAGGGCCAAAACCAGTACTTTTCTGAAAATTGTTCTTTTTTGAATCTTCGTAACTTGCATTTTATTACCTTTCCTCTTTTAAGCAGCCAATTATTATGTCGAATCCTTTACTTACAAACGAAAGAAAATCCGCCGGGGAGTCATTGACAATTTCTTTTCCTACGGCGCTTTTCCAGAAACAATAAAAGATTTCGGATATTTCATTTATATCTGTGTTTGGCGCTATTTCTCCACTTTTTTGCATCTTTGTCAATGTTTCTTTTATTTGTTTTAACGGAAAATCCAGAATATCTTCCAGACCTTTATTGGTTTTTTCATATATGCTCTCTGACCATTCCATCTGGTAAATGGCAAAAAACATAAACTTTCTGAATATCGGGTGTTCTTTTATCAATTTTGCATTATACAGAAAATATTCTTTTAAATCGTTAAGATTATCAATTTGCGTAAATTTTTCGCTTACATATTCATTTACTTTGACAATGACTTCCTTTATCAGCGCAATCAGCAGATCCGGTTTGTTGCGGAAGTGCCAGTATACGGCCCCCTTGGTCAGGTTGATGCGCTTGGCGATTTCGTCGAAAGTGGTTTTTGAATAGCCTTTTTCGCAAAACAAATCAAGCGATGCGCGCAGAATCGTCATTCTTGTTTTTTCGGCTTCTTCTTTGGTTCTTCTGGCCATGTTTACCTATCCGTTAGTTGTAAAAAGCACATACATTCGGGGTTGTATGTATCGCAAAAAAATTTAAATTGCAAGTGAAAAAAATGTAAAATTCCAGCATTTTTTTTCAGAGCAACACCGCAAGGCGGGAAATATTTGAAACACGGGAAATCAAACGCGGCGGAGAGGTATTTTCGGTTCTGAAAACCGGGGTGAATACAACAGCAAAAAGGCGGGGAAATTTCCCCGCCCGATGTTTTGGGAAACAAGTTACTTTGTCAGTGCCACGGTATCGCGGGCGATGGCCAGCTCTTCGTTGGTCGGAATAACAAAAGCTTTGATTTTTGAAGTCGGTTTGGTGATTTCGACGATTTCGCCGCGAATCTGATTTTTTTCCTCGTCGAGCTCAATGCCCATGCAGGCAATGCGTTCCAAAACCAGTTTGCGGATCAGAGCCGAGTTTTCGCCGACGCCGGCCGTGAAAACGATGGCGTCAACGCCGCCTAAAGCAACACTATAGGCGCCAATGTATTTGGCAATGCTGTAAATATAGCATTTCATGGCGTCCAAAACGGCTTCTTCGCCACGGTTATAAGCCGCTTCGAAGTCGCGGGAATCGCTGTAGCCAGTAAGACCGAACTTGCCGCTTTGTTTGTTCATAATCTCGTTGACCTGGTCGGGGGTCAGGTTTTGGGTTTTCATCATATAAAGCGGAATGTAGGGATCAATGTCGCCGCAGCGCGTATCCATGACAATGCCGGCCAGCGGGGTCATGCCCATTGAGGTGTCGATGCACTGGCCGTTTTTGACGGCAGTAATGGAAGCGCCGCTGCCGATGTGGCAGGTAATGATGCGGGTGTTTTTGCCGATGATTTTAGCGGCTTCTTCGGCAACGAATTTATGAGACGTGCCGTGAGCGCCGTAACGGCGGATTTTGTATTTGGTGCGCTGTTCTTCCGGCAGGGCGTAAGTGTAGGCCTCAACCGGCATGGTCTGATGAAATGCGGTGTCAAACACGGTTACCTGGGGAATGTCAGGAAGCTGTTTTTTGACGGCTCTGATAACCAGTACCGCGGCCGGATTGTGCAACGGCGCAAGCGTGCCGAGTTCGGCAATCTGCTCAATCACTTCGTCATTGACCAGAACGGAGTTCTTAAAGACGGAACCGCCCTGAACAATGCGGTGGCCGATGGCGTGAATTTCGTTCAGGTCAGAAATAACGCCGTCCATCAGAAGTTTCATCACTTCCTTAAAAGCGGCATCATGGTCGGGCAAATCGACGCTGACTTCTTTTTTGCTGCCGTCGGTATATTTGATGCCGACAAAAGAGGCGCTGCGGCCGATGCGTTCGGCGTTGCCTTTGGCAATGACGTCGTAGTTTTCGCCGTCAACATTGAAAAGCTGATATTTCAGGGTGGAAGAACCCGCGTTTAAAACTAAAATCTTCATGGTGTCAATCTTTCTTTCGGTGGATTATTTTACAGCCTGCAAGGCGGTGATGGCAATGACGCCGACAATGTCTTCGGCGAAAGCGCCGCGAGAAAGGTCGTTGACCGGCGCGTTCAGTCCCTGAAGCATCGGGCCGTAAGCCTCGCAGCCGCCCAAACGCTGCAGGAGTTTGTAGCCGATATTGCCGGCTTCAAGGTTCGGAAACACCAAAACGTTGGCACGGCCGGCAACATGACTGGCCGGTGCTTTCTTTTTGGCGACAACCTCATCCAGAGCCGCATCGGCCTGAAGTTCGCCGTCCAGCTCAATATGCAGGTCTTTGAATTCTTCCGAGTTCAGGGCTTCTCTGGCCAGTTTGGAGGCTTCGACCACTTTGTCGACCTGTTCGCCCTTACCGGAACCGTAGGTTGAAAAGGTCAGCATGGCGACTTTGGGCTCAAAGCCGAAGCGAATGGCGGAAAGGGAGCTCTCAAGCGCAATGTCGGCGAGCTCTTTGGCCGTCGGGTTAATGGTGATGGCGCAGTCGGCAAAGACATAGGGCCGGTCATTGGAAACCATGACCAAAAAAGAAGATACGCCGCGGTCTTTGTGGGCAGACTTGATAATCTGCAGGGCCGGGCGGACCGTGTCGGCCGTGGAGTGATTGGCTCCGGAAACCATGCCGTCGGCATCGCCGGATTTGATCATCAGGGTTCCGAAGTAGTTATAATTCTGCGCGGTTTTGAGCGCTTCTTCTTCGGTCATGCCTTTGTTTTTGCGCAGCTCAAAGAGCAGGTCGGCATATTCTTTGAGCTTCGGGGAGGTTTCGGGTTTGATGATTTCAATGCCGTTGATGTTCCAGCCGTTTTGGGCAAAATCGGCCTTAATCTGCTTTTCGTCGCCGAGCAGAATGATTTTGCAGATTTTGTCTTTGTTGATAAGGTGCGCAGCCTTGAGGACGCGGAGATCTTCGCCTTCGGGCAGGACAATGGTTTTGTAGTGTTGTTTGGCTCTTGCCAGAACATCTTGGATGAATTTACTTTCCAGCATGGTTTTTCCTCTTAAGTTTTTGAATTTTACTATTGTTTACTCTTCCGAAAACGAAAAGTCTATTAAAAAGTATTAATTGTGTAATAAAAACTTTTGATTATTTAAGTATTTTGTAATAGCATATGCTCAAATTTCAGATGCGTTTTTAATTTAAAGAGAGGAAAACTATGGAAAGAACTTTATCAATTATCAAACCGGACGCCGTTTCCCGCCATATTACCGGCAAGGTTAACGCCATGATTGAAGACGCCGGTCTGAAAATTGTTGCGCAGAAGCTTATTCGTCTGACCCAGGCTCAAGCGGAAGAATTTTACGAAGAGCACAAAGAGAAGGCTTTTTTCGGCGGTTTGGTCGAATATATGACTTCGGCGCCGATTGTGGTTCAGGTTCTGGAAGGCGAAAACGCCGTGGCCGAGTATCGGAAAATCATGGGGGCGACCAATCCGGCGGTGGCCGAGGAAGGAACCATCCGCAAAACTTTTGCGCTTTCCATTACGCAAAATTCGGTTCACGGTTCCGACAGTCCCGAAAGCGCCAGACGCGAAATTTCTTTTTTCTTCAGCCAAATTGAAATCGTCAGCTAGGAGAATTTTCGTTGCCGGATTTGAAACGTTTGGGTTTGCTTGTGCTTTGCGGTATTTTGTTGGCAATGCCAGCATATGCCGAAAGCCCAGTTTATACGGTTGAAGTCAGCGTTGACGTTACGGACGTGAACGCTTCTCAGGCCCGGGAAAAAGCAATGGTGGCCGCCAACCGTAGGGCCTTTGAGACGGTAGTGCGCAAGATTACGACTGCTCAGGGTGCGCAGAATCTTATGAACTTTACGGATAATCAGATTCTAAATTTCATTAAGGAAGTGTCGGTGGTTTCGGAAAAATCTTCGAACGTGCGTTATATTGCCGATTTGCTGGTGACGATTAATGAGAGCGTTTTGAAGGCCTATATGCAGGAAAAAGAAATCAACTCGGTGGTCGAGGCGTCTTCAAAAGTGGTTGTGGTTCCCGTTTTCCGCGCGTTTGAGGCGGACAAGCCCCTGTTGTGGGAAGACGGTAATATCTGGCGTCAGGCGTGGGAAAACAAGGAACCGCGCAACAGTCTGGTTAAAATTTCAAGTCTTCCGGCCAATGACGTCAGCTTTGCGGCGATAGACGCGGAAAAGGCTCAGGCTTTTGACAAGGCCGCGCTGGAAGAGGTGCTGCTGAACAACAATGCCAGCGACGTATATGTGGCCGATGCCGTTTATGACGGAATTGACGGTTTGAAAGTGCGGCTGATGTCTTTGAAAAACGCTTCCAATGCAGAAGAGACGATTATGGTTCCCGGAGACCGCGGCCAAAGCGCCGAACTGATGGCTGCGGCGGTGGATATGGTCAGCGCCAAAATCGAAAACAAGGTTAAAACGGCCAGCATTGCCGAAAATCAAATGCTTTCCAGCATTGAGGTCATATACAATTATCCGGAGCTGCGCGACTGGGTGGCGACCGAAAAGCTTTTGAAAAGCATTGCATATGTGCGCGGCCTTCAGGTTGAGGCGATGGGCAGCGGCAAGGTTCAGTTTAAGCTGGAGTTTGTCGGTTCCGATGAAAAAGTGTGGGCGGCCTTGCGCGCCAACGGCCTGAATCTAAAGCAATATGACGAGTTTTATCTGCTGGAGCGTTAACCGCTTCCGGTGATCCCGCTTGACGTAAACGGAGACGAAAATGGTTGAAAATCAAAAAAAGATAAGTCACAACTGGGTATTCTGGCTGGCATTGTTCGTGTTTTTCTGCGTGTCGGTCTATGTCCTGCGTTCGGTGTTGCTGCCGTTTGTGGCCGGCATTATCATCGGCTATCTGTTGGATCCGCTGACTTCAAAGTTTGAAAAATGGGGCATGAACCGCACGTTGGCCACGATTTTGGTTATGACGCTGGTGGTGCTTATTTTGTTTCCGTTGTTGGTATTGTTGATTGGCGTCATTGACGAGCAGTTGGGGCAGTTTATTGCGTCGGTTCCGGCTTATCTGAGCGCTTTTTTGAAAAAGGCCGAGCCGTTTTTTGCCGAGCTTCAGGAGCGTTTTCCGGGGCTGGAAGCCGATAAGATCAAGCTTTATATCCGCAGCAACATGGCAAACGGGCTGAAGCTGGTCGGTTCTATTCTGCGCAGCGTAATTACCAGCGGTTTTGCCTTTTTCAACGTTTTGTCGCTGCTTTTGATTACGCCGGTGGTGGCCTTTTATATGCTGCGTGACTGGGACAAGTTTGTCAGCAAGGTAGACAGCCTGCTGCCGCAGCAGTCCAAAGAATCGATAGAAACTCAGGCTCGGGAAATAGACACGATTTTGGCCGGTTTCATCCGCGGTCAGCTCAGCGTCTGCGTTTTGCTCGGCAGCTTTTATGCGCTGGGCTTATATATCGTGGGACTGGATTTGGGCGTTTTGGTCGGTTTTATTGCCGGCATTATTTCCTTTATTCCTTATGTCGGCACTATTACCGGTTTTGTCATCAGTATGGCGATTGCGTTTGCGCAGTTTGACAACCTGCCGCAGATTTTGCAGGTGGTAGCGGTTTTTGCCGTCGGACAGTTTCTGGAGGGAAACTTCCTTACGCCGAAACTGGTGGGCGACAGCGTCGGCTTGCATCCGGTGTGGGTGATGTTTGCGTTGCTGGCCGGCGGCGTGCTGCTCGGTTTTCTGGGGTTGATGATTGCGGTGCCGGTGGCGGCGATTATCGGTGTTCTGCTCCGCCATGCCATAGAGAATTATAAGAAAAGCTCTTTGTATCTTGAGGACTGATTTCGGGCGGAAACGTTTTGCCGGCGGCATTTTGTCTGGCGGCGTTCCGTTTGTGAAACATACATAAAAAAATCTGTCAAATCCGGTATTTTTTTAAGAAATATTTAGATATTGGCGGCTATCATATCCCAAAGTCTTTATTTTAGGAATTTGCCATGCTTCAATATCTGTTTGATTTAATTTCCGCGCCGGATTATCTGGATACGGTCTCTTCACGGGCATTTATGGCCTTTTTCATCGCTTTGATTCTGTCACTTGCTTTCGGCGGCCGGCTGATTGCTTTTCTGCACCATCATCAGAATCACGGACAGCCGATCCGTGAAAACGGTCCCAAGACGCATCTGGCGAAAAAGGGCACGCCGACAATGGGCGGCCTGTTGATTCTGGGCAGCAGTATTTTGGCAATGCTGTGCTGTGCCAATCTGGCCAATCCTTTTGTTTGGATATGTATTCTGGTTTTGCTGGTTTACGGTTTTGTCGGTTTTGCGGATGACTATGTCAAGGTTACCAAGGAGACTTCCAATGCCATGTCGGCCAAGATGAAATTGTTTCTGCAGTTTACGACGGCTTTGGCGGCAGTTTTGGTGACGTCTTATTTTACGCCGGAGAAAACGCGATTTACCCTGACTATTCCGTATTTTAAGGAGCTGGCGGTCAATTTGTGGTATTTTTATGTTCCGCTGGCGATGGTGGTCATTGTCGGTGCTTCCAATGCCGTCAATCTGAGCGATGGTTTGGACGGGCTGGCCGGTGGTCTGTTGATTGCGGCTTTTGCCTTTTTTATGGTGATTGCCTATATCTGCGGCGGCGATATGGTCAGATATTTTTATCTGATGCCGATTGCCAAAGCCGGGGAGATGGCCGTGGTCTGTGCCGCGGTCATCGGCGGCTGCGTCGGCTTTTTGTGGTTTAACGCTCCGCCGGCCAAGGTGTTTATGGGCGATACCGGTTCTTTGTCGCTCGGCGCTTTGCTCGGTACGGTGGCGATCATGGTCAAGCAGGAAATTCTGCTGGCCATTGTCGGCGGCGTTTTTGTGATTGAGGCGGTTTCGGTGATGATTCAGGTTTTCTGGTATCGGCGCACCGGCAGAAGGGTTTTCAGAATGGCCCCAATCCATCATCATTTTGAACAGTTGGGCTGGGCAGAGACGACCGTGGTGCTGCGTTTTTGGATTGCGGCTTTGATTTTGGCGGTTGTTGGTCTGCTGGCTTTGATTTTGAAATAGGAGAGAGCGGCAGTGGTTTCTTTTTCGAGAAATAGCAGGAGCATAATTGCCAACTGGTGGTGGACGGTTGACAAAACGCTGCTGACGTTGATTACGCTGCTGCTTGCCATCGGAATTTTCCTGAACTTTTCCGCCAGTCCGTCGGTGGCTAACCGAATCGGCGTCGGCAGTTTTCATTTTATTAAACGGCAGTTGTTTTTTGTGCCGATAGCATACGGCGCCATGCTGTTTTTGTCCATGCAAAGTCTCAAAACCATTCGCCGCACGGCAATTGTCGGTTACGGGGTGGCGCTGTTTCTGATGGTGCTGACGCTGTTTTGCGGAGAAGAAACCAAGGGCGCTTCACGCTGGATTTCATTCTTCGGGTTTTCTTTGCAGCCTTCTGAGTTTGTGAAGCCGACGTTTGCCGTGGTGGCGGCGTGGCTGTTTGAAGGACAGAAAAAATACTGCGATTTTCCGGGCAACCTGTTGTCGATGGCCTTTTATGCGCTGACAGCGGCATTGCTTTTGTTACAGCCGGATCTGGGCATGACCATCGTGGTAACGCTAATCTGGGGTTTTCAGTTTTTTCTGTCCGGGCTTTCCATTTCACTGGTGGTGATTTTGGGGCTGCTCGGCCTGGCCGGCGCGGTGGCGGCGTATTTTATCTTTCCGCACGTGCATGTCCGCGTTGATCAGTTTCTGGCTTCAGAAAACAGTTTGGGTTATCAGATTAAAAAGTCGCTGGAAGCTTTTCAAAGCGGCGGTTTTTTCGGGCGGGGACCCGGAGAGGGCGTGGTTAAGGTGAATATTCCCGATGCGCATACCGATTTTATTTTTGCGGTGGCGGCCGAGGAATACGGTATGCTCCTGTGTCTGTTGATTGTGGGCATATATGCCGCGATTGTGGTACGGTCGATGCTGATTTCGGCCAAGGACAACAATCTGTTTATTATCCTTTCGGCCGCGGCTCTTTCGGCATCATTTGGTTTACAAGCGATTATTAATATGGCATCATCACTGCATATGATGCCGACAAAAGGTATGACGCTGCCTTTTATCTCTTACGGCGGTTCTTCCCTTTTGGCAACAGCGCTGGGAATGGGCATGCTCTTGGCCATTACCCGCAAAAACGTGCATGCGGAGGACAAAGATGAAACGTACGAAGAATAAGCAAAAACCCCTGATTATTCTGACGGCCGGCGGAACCGGCGGTCATGTCTATCCGGCGGAGGCTCTGGCGGAGGAGCTGACCAAAAGGGGCTACAATCTGGCTTTGGTGACAGACAAGCGCGGCAAGGACAATTATAAAGGCAAGCTTGGCGAAATTCAGAATTATGCCGTATATGCCGGCGGAATGGTGGGAAAGTCTCCGTGGTTTAAAATCAAGAGTCTGTGCAAGGTCGGCTGGGGGACGTTGCAGGCTTTGTTTATTTTGCTGAAACGGCGTCCGGTCTGTGTGGTCGGTTTTGGCGGCTATGCTTCCTTTCCCTGTTCGGTGGCGGCGATTTTGACCGGAACAGACCTGGTTATTCATGAGCAAAACTCGGTGATGAGCCGAACCAACCGTTTTTTGAGCAAATATGCGGATTTGATTGCGGAGAGTTTTAAAAACGTGCGGTTTGCGCCGCAGCATGTCAAGTCGGTACTGACGGGAATGCCGATCCGCCAGTCGGTTGCAGAGGTCGGAAGTCTGCCTTATCCGAAGCTTGATAAAAATGACAAACTTCAAATTCTGGTGCTGGGCGGCAGCCAGGGTGCTTCGGTTTTCAGCAGCGTGGTGCCTGAGGCGGTGCGGCTGTTGGAACCCAAACTGCAAAAAAGGCTGAAGATCGTGCAGCAATGCCGTAAAGCGGATTTGGAAGAAGTCAGCGCCGCTTACAGGGATTTGCCGTGTGAAGCGATTGTTTCCAGCTTTTTTGACAATATGCCGGAACTTTATGCCGCTTCTCATCTGGCGGTTTCGCGTTCGGGGGCGTCTTCCGTTTCCGAAATCGCGGTAGCCGGCGTGCCGTCGATTTTGGTGCCGCTGCCGACGGCGGCCGATGACCACCAGACCAAAAATGCAGAATGGCTGGCCGATGCCAAAGCGGCGGTTCTGGTGCGGCAGAAGGATCTGACACCGGTGCTGCTGGCCGGGAAAATATCCGAATTGTTTGATAATTATGAAAAGTTTGAAAAAATGTCTCAAAACGCCAAAAGGGCAGGCATTAAAAATGCGGCCGAACGTTTTGCCGACGCCATAGAAAACGAAATTATTAAGAAAAAATAATCGTTGTCGCAAGTTTTTTAGGAGAAAAATGATGTTCTGGTCCCGTTCGTCTTCCGATGATTTGTTAAAAATTCTGCCGATTGTGCGTGGCAAATATATGAAAGACGTGCCTTTGTCGCGTTATACGTGGTTCGGGGTCGGCGGTCCGGCCGAAGTGATGTATTTTCCCGAAGATGAAGACGATTTGTGCGTATTTATGAAGACCAAGCCTTATAATCTGCCGGTGTTTATTATCGGCGCGGGTTCCAATCTTCTGGTGCGGGACGGGGGGATTCCGGGCGTGGTTATCAAGCTGGACAACAAAAATTTCAAAAAAATGGAAATCGGCAACAACACCATAACGCTCGGCGCCGGCTACCGCAACAAGGATCTGCGCAAAACCCTGATTGAAAAGGGAATCGGCGGTTTGGAGTTTTTGTGCTCAATCCCGGGACTTATCGGCGGTTCGGTTAAAACCAATGCCGGCTGTTTCGGTTCGGAAGTGAAAGACGTAATTGTTTCGGCAACGATTGTCAACGGCAGCGGCGAAAAAAAGATTATCGGTGTTGACGATCTGATGCTTTCGTACCGCAGCAGCTTCTTTCCGGAAGACTGGGTGGTGACGTCCATTACGTTCAAAACCTATCCCGACAGTGCCGAAAACATTACCAAAAAGCTGGACGAGCAGAAGGCTTACCGGATGAAGAACCAGCCTTATAATGAAAAAACCGCAGGTTCCACCTTCAAAAATCCCGAAGGCTTAAAGGCCTGGGAGCTGATTAAGAAGTCCGGCTGCGCGGACTTGCGGGTAAACGGGGCAAGAGTGTCCGAAAAACATTGCAATTTTTTAATTAACAGTGATAATGCCAAAGCCGCCGACATTGAAGAACTCGGCGAAACCATCGTTAAAAAAGTGAAGGAAAAAACCTCCATAACCCTGGAGTGGGAAGTTAAGAGAATGGGAATTTCAAAATAGGCGGATGAGCGATACCGAAGAAAAAATGGAAACGCCGAAACCGGCGGCGGCTGCGGTTAAAAACAATATCGTAACGCTTCCCAAAGAATTCGGATGCAGATTGATCGGCAATACATTGGTTTTGCTGATAATTTTTCTTTTGGCTTTTGTTACGGTTCTGTTCAGCACCGATTTGGTGGCGGAAAAAACCGCGGAATTGCGGGAGGGTTTTTACAACCGGGCGGCCGAGGCTGGTTTTGTGCTTGACGACATTGTGATAACCGGGCGCGAGAAAACCAGACAGTCTGACATTTTGCAAGCAATTGACCTGAAACGCGGCGATAACTTTTTGAAAATAGACATTAATCGTATCAAGCAAAATATAGAAACTTTGCCCTGGGTGCGAAAAGTTGTTGTCAAGCGTTTGTTTTTCCCGAATATCTTACAGGTTTCAATTGAAGAGCGGCAGGTCCGTTCCATCTGGCAGATTAACGAGAAGTTTTATCCGATTGATTTTGACGGGAAAGTGATTAACGCCTATTTTAAGCCGGACCGTCCGATTTTGCTGATTGTCGGCGAAGGCGCGCCGGAAAACATTAATTCTCTGCTGGATGAAATCAGCGACGACAGCGGTTTGCTGCAAAGAGTGAAGGTGGCCAATTTTATTTCCGGGCGCCGCTGGAATTTGGTTTTGGACAACATCAAAGACGGTATTACGATTAAACTGCCGGAAGAAAACGTCAAAAAGGCCTGGAAAAAATTGCTGCGTCTGGATCGCATTAACGGGATTCTTAAACGTAAATTAACCATCATTGATTTAAGATTAAAAGATAAAGTAACGGTGAAACTAAAGAAAACCCATGCAGATGAGCGGGTAAAACTTAGGGATGCCAAAGAAACCAGAATATAAATAACCGAAGATTTTCAGGGGGCAGAAATTGACGCATTCATTTAACCGACTGACAACGATAGCGGCTTTGGACATCGGTTCTTCCAAGGTCTGCTGCGTAATTGCAAAAATCAGCCGGGACAAGCGGGTGAATGTGGTCGGTTACGGATATAATGCCTCCAAGGGAATCAAAAACGGCGTGGTTACCGACATTACGCAGGCCACGCTGTCGGTCTGCAATGCGGTTGAGGCGGCCGAACAAATGGCCAATGAGCGGATTGACCGCGTGATTGTCAACATCTCCGGCGACCGGGTTAAGAGCACCATTAAAAGCGCTTCCATTTCCATAAACAAAAACCGGCCGGTCAACGAGGCCGACATCAACAAGGTTATTGAACGCGGCATTAATAAAATCAACGTTGAAGGGCATGAGCTGATTCATTGCCTGCCGACCAGCTATCGGCTGGATATGGGCGAGGAAATCAAGGACCCGCGCAATATCTTCGGCGAGAACCTTTCGGTCGACATTCTGCTGGGACTGGTGCCCGACATCCAGTTCCGCAATCTGGCGACGGTTATCGAAAACGCGCATTTGGAGATTGCCGGCAAGGCTTTTTCTTCCTATGCTTCGGCGCTGTCCTGCCTGGTGGACGACGAAAAAGAGATTGGCGCGACGGTTATCGACATCGGCGGCGGTACCACCAGCATTGCCAGTTTCAGACACGGGCATCCGGTGTTTTTTTCTTCGCTGGCGGTGGGCGGCAACAACGTTACCAATGACATTGCCTATGGGCTGACAACCTCTTTTGCACATGCCGAGCGTTTGAAAACGCTGCACGGCTGCGCATTCCTAACCTCTCAGGACAAGTCGGAACTGATAAACGTGTATCCGGTCGGCGAAGAAGACGACAGTTCAATCAAACAGGTGCCGAAATCGGAGCTGATCAGCATTATTACACCGCGTATTGAAGAAACTTTTGAACTGGTTAACGACAAGCTGCGTGAGCACGGACTGGCAGACATTTCCAGTCACAGAGTAGTTTTGACCGGCGGCGGCAGCCAGCTTTCCGGCATTCGTGAAGTGGCGGCAATGGTTCTGGACAAGCAGGTGCGTCTCGGCAAGCCGAAAAATATTGTCAATCTGCCGGACAATCTTTATAATCCGAGCTTTTCAACTTGTATCGGCCTGTTGCTTTTCGCTTTGAACTATACTGAAAAGAAACCGAACAAAATTATCAACAAGCCGGTTCATTCCGAGGGCGGAGTGTTGCAGGGACTGGTTTCCTGGTTTAAGCAAAATTTCTAAAAAGGCGTTCTATGGCCTCCCAGTACAGAAACAGCAAGTAAAATATTCAGTTACGTACGTTTTGTACGCGCCCTCATATTTTCTTTTGTTTCTTACTGTTAGGCTCATATAATGCCTTTTTACAAAAAAGTACGTTTATGCAAAAATTTTAATTTCAAAAAAATATTCCTTAGTAACCAAACCTTAATTTATTGTGTTGTATCCTGACAACAAAGTTGAAATTTTTGTTTTAAAAATTTTTAGTTAGGAAATGAAATGTCAATAAAGTTAGCAGTACCGGAAAAAACAATTGCCCATCTCAAACCCAGAATCTCGGTTATCGGTGTCGGCGGCGGCGGTGGGAATGCCGTAAATAATATGATTGCCCAAAATCTGGAAGGCGTTGACTTTATTGTTGCCAATACGGATGCACAGGCTTTGGCCCATTCTACCGCCAGCCGCAAAATTCAGCTCGGTCTGGAAACAACGCAAGGCCTTGGTGCCGGAGCCAGACCCGAAGTCGGCAAGATGGCTGCGGAAGAAGCCAAAGATGAAATTGAAAAGGAGCTTGAAGGCGCCAATATGGTTTTCATTACCGCAGGCATGGGCGGCGGCACCGGCAGCGGTGCGGCACCGGTTGTTGCCAAACTGGCCAAGCAAAAGGGTATTTTGACCGTCGGTGTTGTGACCAAACCTTTTCAGTTTGAAGGCAAAAAACGTTCGGATACGGCTGAAGCCGCGGTAGAAGAATTTACAAAAGAAGTCGATTCAATCATTATCATTCCTAACCAAAATCTGTTTAGAATCGCCGATAAGAAAACCACTCTGGCCGACGCTTTCGTGATGGCCGATAATGTGCTTTATGCCGGCGTTCGCTCCATTACCGATTTGATGATGATGCCGGGACTGATTAATTTGGATTTTGCCGACATCAAGTCGATTATGGAAGATAAAGGCAAGGCGATTATGGGTACGGGTGAGGCCGAAGGTGAGGATCGTGCGGTCAAAGCCGCCGAGCAGGCGCTTTCCAATCCGCTGCTGGACGATTGTTCTATGAGCGGTGCCAAAGGCGTTTTGATTAACATTACCGGCGGTTCCGACATTACCTTGTTTGAAATTGACGAAGCGGCCAGCCGCATTAAAGAAGAAGTGGACGAGGACGCCAACATTATTTTCGGTTCAAGCTTTGACGAATCTCTGGCCGGTAAGATAAGAGTTTCGATTGTGGCGACCGGTATCGGCGAAGGTGCTAAAAATGCTCGTCCGAAAGCACAGCAGCCGGCTCAGCGTTATGTGGAAGAGAGCTATGTCAGCACGGTGGCAACGCCGGTTGTTCCGAGCGAGGAGCTGGATTCCAATCTGGAAAAGTTTGCGGCGACCAAAGCCGAAGTTCAAGAGGAAACGGTTGCCGAAACAATTGAAAATATTATTGAAAGCGCTCCGATTGTCGCCATTAACGAAGACGTAAAAATCGAAAGCGTGAGACAACCTGCGGCACCGAAATTTTCGGAAGAGAAATTTAACGATTTTGATGATTTGGAAAGATCTTCCGTCATGGAAGAAATGCCCCGCGCTTCGGCTTTGTTTAAGGCAATTATCAATAAAAACGAAGACATTAACGTCAACGAACAGTTGGAAACAATTCTTTCCAATAATGAAAACGCTTTTACGCCCAAGAGTTCTATTCGTACGGTAGAAGAAGAGCCGGAGCTTTTCCCCAATCATAATCCGGCGCCGTTTGCCGCACGCCGTCAGGAAGAACCGGAGGAGTTGATTGTCAATGAAGAGGAAGAAGCATATACGCCGACCCTTATTGAACGGGTAACCGGATTTTCCATTGCTAAGCGCAATAAGAAAAAACAGAAGGAAAACGAGCGTTTTCAGGAACCTGTTTCTCCGAGTTTTTCAAATGCAAGCAACGATTATCCGGGAGAGGAACGTTTGAATCTGGAAATTCCGTCTTTTCTGAGAAGAAAATAATTATTATAAATTAAGTTATAAACCTAAAAGCCTCTTTTAAAAGAGGCTTTTTTTATGACCGGACAGCGCCCGGCGGCGATGGTTCGCTGTCTCACGGCTTTTATAAAATGTCCCCCAGAGCTTGTCGAAAGGTCTCAGCAATGTGATAAGGCTAGGATGCTTCGACAGGCTCAGCATGACAATTGTGGTAAGGCTGAGATGTTTCGCTGCGCTCAACATGACATTAGGCATAAAAAAACACCCCCGGATAAATCCACCGGGGGTGTTTTAGGTTATCTATTTAGTTAATACATTTCTTATAATTGCTGGAAACAGGACAGTATTCCCATTGAGAGCAGTTACTTGGAAAATGTGCATAACTTGCATCCATATATGCATGGTCTGGACAATATACTTTGGGACAAACTTTACAGGTTCCGCCGCAACCATCAGACATGGTTATTATTTCAGAAGTACTGCAACCACTAGTACTGCCAGAACAGTAAGTGTTAAGAGAACATGTATTTTGGACGCATTGACCATTACTTAAAGAATATCCGGATTTACAAGAGTCAATTTTGTAAACGGTAGCACCGTTTGAGCAGTTGGAGTTTTTCTTGGTGCAGCTGGAATAGTTTGCATTGGCAGGAGCAGATGTTAAGGTATATCCGCTACATCCGGCGTCGCAATCTTTGATACATTTACCACCGCTCAAGTGGTACCCGGCATTACACTTGGTACACTGAGTGCGGTTAGCGTCGTATTCGGCACAGTTGTCGATTTTGTCGCAGCGTTCGTATTTACCGCCGCGCGTTTGTCAACCTTTTGGCGGAGAAGCATAAAAAAAGCCCCGCAACAGCGGGGCTGACAGTCTGTTCAATATTGTTTATCTGCACTCGCCGACATAAATGCCCAAAGCCAGCGCGGCTTTGACATAATCGCTGTTGACATTGAGTTTGGTGGTGCCTTCTTTAACAACATTTTCAATGGAAACGGATTGAACGCCGCCGTTTTTCCAGATGACCATCTGGTTGTTGATGCCGCTGTCAAGCAGTTCTACAGCCTTGGCGCCATAAATGTAGGCCAGCAGGCGGTCAAAGGCAACAGGAACGCCGGAACGCTGAATGTGACCCAGTGTGGTGGTGCGAATCTGAAATTCGTTGTAGCGTTTGGTCAGTTCT
>CALXRQ010000033.1 GCA_944390895.1 uncultured Alphaproteobacteria bacterium | reverse complement strand
GGCACCCAAAGGTGCCTTTTCTATAGAACCCCCAGTTTACTGGGGGATATCTATTAGTTCAGCGGCGCGCCGAAACCAATCATCAATTGATAATCAGGGTCGATGTCCCGGTTGTCGGGATTGAGGCGGGTGGTGAATTCGGCCCGGAACCATTTTTCATCTTCAGTCTCGTGCGTATAGTAAAGGCCAAGGTCAAACTCTTTGGCTTCGGGTTCCATCGAGAGGCTGTATTTTTCCCGGTAAACCTTGTCTTCGTGCGGATCGCGTCCGACCGGAACGTCCATCAGCATATTGCCGTTGGTGACGGACAGCGGGGACGAAGCCAAAAAGCCGATCTGCGCCTGTTCATCAAGTTTGTAGGCAACGTCCAAGGCAATGCTTTCGCTTTCAAGTTCGGACATACTGATCAGGCTGTCTTTGGCGCTGTCTGATTTTGAGCGGCCCTGATAATAAGCGGCGGTAACGGACAGATTTTCGGACGGCGTGACTTTAATTTCCAAACCGGCATAAGTCGTGAGACTGTTGTCTGTGGTCAGGGCGCCGCTGCCTTTCATACCGAGCACGGAACCGTCTTCCTGCAGAAAACCGCTTTTCAGTCCGAAAGTTACCAGAGACGACGGAGAATAATTAAAGCTGTAATCCAGAGCATTGAAACGATTGTCGTTTTGAACGCTCAGGCGATAGTCGTCATTGTAAAAACCGTTTTTACCGGAATAAACGGCAACGTTGAAATTTAATTTGCTGTTAAACGCGTATTCCGATTTGATGCCGACGGCGTCGTTCATGTTCAGGAACGGGTTGGCCGTGGTTTTGGAGAAATAGTCTCCGTGTTTGTAAAGCGTGTTTTCGGTGTAGAAAAAGCCCATAGAACTTTGATTGGAGATATGATAGTCAAATTCCATCGACCCCAGCAGCATATTATTTTCCGAAGGGTCGGAAACACGGTCGGAAAAAGACATTGAAACATTGTCGTTCAGGGCAATTTTGCGGACGGCCTTATGATTCATAAAATGTTTCATATTGTTTTTGAGGGTGTCTTTGTTTTCGGCAACCTTGAACATATTGGCGGTTTTTACCGGGTAAGCGCGGGCATATTTGTCCAGAATGATGATGTTTTCCGGCAGCTTGTCCATAACCGCGCCCATATTGTAAGGCAGGGTAACCCTTGTTCCGTTGAAGGCCAGTAACGATGATGAGGCGGTGTCGCCGGCCGGAATGCTGATATCGCCGACGGGGTTGGTGGCGGCGTCGAGATTGAGCAGTCCGTGACCGTATTTGTTGGAATCGCCAAGATCTGTCGCGGTGGCAAAAATGATGTCGACGGCCTGTTGCGGGGTCAGGTGCGGAAAGGCATTCAGCAAGAGGTTGACGCTGCCGGTAACAACCGGAGCGGCCATGGAGGTGCCCATCATATCGCCGTAACCGTCAATCATAGTCGAGTAAATCGGGTTGTCGGAGGAACCTCCGGGAGCGGCAATGCACCAGCCTTTGGTGCTGCCGCAGGCGTTGGAGTATGACGCAAGCTGATTGTTCTCGTCAACGGAAACGACGTTGATGAACAAGCCATTTGCTTCCGCCACCAGGTTGGGAATGCCCGACAGTGCCTGAGAGTCGCTGTAACTTTCGTTGCCGGCGGCAACGACCATAACGATGTTTTTGCTGAACAGGTTTATCATGTCCTGGGTGTTGAAGAGCGCGTCAATGCCCTGAATGTTGGCAACGTTGCCCGCGTTCATGGAAGCGTTTGCATCGTAGCCGAAACTCATATTGACGACGCTGACGCCTTTGTCGGCAATTTCAGACCAAGGGGTGCCGATTGAAAAACCGCCGATTTTGTCATAAATAACCGGAATGATTTCCGCCTGGGTTATACCCTGCATCGGCGGATTGTCGGTACTGTCGATGGAACCGACATAGTCCGGGTTGGCGGCAATAATGCCGGTTACATGGGTGCCGTGGCTTTCGCCGTTGTGGCCGTCTTCGGCGTCATGCGGCGAGGTATCGGTTTTGTTCCAGACATAGCCGTTTTTATAGCTGGCGGTATATTCGTTCCAGGTTTCTTCATCAATGGTTCCTAACTCTTTAAAACTACCATCTTGTTCCATAAATGTAAGCGTCGTTTGGGGATTTGACGGGTCCGCACCACTTACTACGTGATACATTTTGTAACAATTTGTAGAATCGCCGGTACTGCAGGGGCCGTAGTCAAAGTTGAGCCCCTGTTGGACGATGCTGACGCCGTCTTTGCCTTTGAAAGCTTCGTGGGTCGACATAATGCCGTTGTCAATGACGGCTATTTTGTTTTTTTCGGCAGTGATGGCTTTACTGCCGTCGGTAATGTCTGTAATCCGCTGATTGTTCTCGTCAAGCAGGTAGCCTTCGTTGTCGCGGCGGATCTTGTAGCCGTTGTAGCCGCGGGCATAGGCGTCGTTAGCGTTAATCTGGGAAAGGAAACGGCCGGCCTCATATGACGCGGTTTTGAAGGCTTCGGGATCTTTGTCGTCCGGCGCAGAATAAACGACGTTGGTCGGAATCTCGGGATCGGGAAGCGGGGCTCCGGGCGTGTAGCCGTCATCGCCGCCGCTGCCTCCGCCGCCTCCGCCGCCGGCAATGCCGATGGCGGCACCGGCCGCAACGGCGGTCAGAGTTATGCCGGTTCTGACACCGCGGGTAAAGAACTCTTTTTTCTCAGGCGGATATAAATAAGCATAACGGTTGTTTTTAGGCAGGTTTTTGAAAAAGGCCTGTTTGTAGCGTTTGCTCATGCGGCGCAGACAGGCGGGATCCGGGTCGGCCTGCAAAGCCGTGAGCAGTTCGTAGCCTTCGTAATCCTGCTGATAAACCGTGTGGCAGAGCGAGTTGATGCCGTTGGAATCCGGCGCATCTATCCAGACGCCGTTAGACATGGCGTTTTGCAGGCCGCGGATGTCACGGGCTTTCATAAAACCGTAGATGATGCGAAATTCGTAGGAGTGTTGCTGAGCCTGAACCTGTCCGGCTGTAAGCAGACAGAACAGGAAAAACATTGTAAAACGGCAGATTTTATTCATTGTATTTTCCAACAGATTAATCAGTTAGGACAATTAGACACAATTGATAAGGGGTTGACAATGAGAAGAAGTTAATTATTAACAGAAAGTTAATTTTTTTTACGGCGACTGAGGGATTTTTTGTGGCTAGATTCAGATTCCGGCTTGAGCTTAATTATTATGAAATTATACTGAAAAGCAGTTTTAACTTTTTGAGGAAATGATCATGGCTAACAAACTTTTCGGAACGGACGGCGTGCGCGGCGTGGCAAACGTTTATCCCATGACGGCGGATTTTGCAATGAAACTGGCAATGGCTGCCGGCGAGCTGGTTTGCAAAGGAAAGAAAAAAGCCGCCATCGGCCGCGATACCCGCGTTTCGGGAGAAATGCTGGAAGCCGCTTTGGCCGCCGGTTTTACCGCCGCGGGTGTGGATGTGGTGCGTCTGGGCGTTTTGCCGACCCCGGCAGTAACGACGCTGACGCCGGATCTCGGCGTTGACATGGCCGTGATGATTACGGCTTCTCATAATCCTTATTATGACAACGGCATCAAGCTGGTTGCCGCCGACGGCAATAAGTTTTCGGATGAAATGACCGCTGCGCTGGAGGAGAAAATCAGCCGGGGCGATTTTGCGCTTAGTCCGGAAAAAATAGGCCGTATCAGCGAAGATGTTTCCGCGGTTGAAAAATATATTGAAGTTGCCAAGTCGACGGCTCCGTCCGGGCAGCCGCTCAGCGGGCTTAAAGTGGTTTTGGATTGTGCCAACGGCGTGTTTTCGGCAATAATGCCCGAAGTTTACCGCGAGCTTGGCGCGGAAGTTATATCCATGTCCTGTGAACCTGACGGGACAAATATCAATAAGGACTGCGGTTCCATGCATCCGCAGAAGATGATGGCCAAGGTGGTTGAGAGCGGCGCCGATTTAGGCATTGCCGTTGACGGCGACGGCGATCGCATTATCGTCTGCGATGAGAAAGGGCAGAAGGTTAACAGCGAGCAGGTTATCGGTTTTCTGGCGGAGTATTTGGAGCAGAAAGGCGAACTGAAAGGCCGTGCGGTCGTTTCGACCGTGTTGTCCAATACGGCGCTGGAACGTTTTGTCCGGTCCAAAGGGCTGCCTTATTACAGCACTCCGGTCGGAGAACGCCATGTGGTGGCCAAAATGAAAGAAGTTAACGGCGCCGTCGGCGGCGAGGAGTCAGGTCATGTGGTGGCAATGGACTATTGCAAGTCAGGCGATGCACTGGTGGTGTCGCTGATATTGAGTCAGGGGGTGTTGCAGAGCGGACGGAAAATGAGCGAAATTTTTCCGTTGTTTGCCTTTGATCCGTTTGAATTTGTCAATCCCCGTTTCGAAAGCCGCGAACAGGTTAAGGAACTGGTTAAAAACGAGGCTTTTGTACAACTGGTTGAAGAATGCAAAAAAGAAATCGGCGACGAAGGACGGGTGGTTATTCATCCTTCGGGAACGGAACCTCTGATTAGGGTCTGGGTCAGCGGCAAGGACGCTGCTCTGGTAAAAAAACTGAGCGCAAAACTGGTGGCCAAGCTGGAGGAATTGAAATAGTTTTTGACAAGCCGTTGGAAATGCTTAAACTTTTATTTACTTTCCGGGCATATACTGGCCAATATCAGGTTAGTCTGATGTCAGGAACAGGAGGACACAGAGATGATCAACGATATAAGAACGGCTGATTTGGACTGGCACCGCGAAAAGGTTGTTGCGGCACCGCTGCGAGGAAACCGGGTACTGGTCAGTTATGCGATTAACAAAAACGAAGCTTACGGTATGGTGCGCAATATGTCTAAGAGTCGCTGCGTATGGCCGACTTCTCTGATGAGTACCGACTCCAAATATTTGAGCCGCCGGATTCAGGCAAAGGCATAAGACAATGATTAAAGGTATTTTAGCGCTGTTTCGCAGCGGCATTATTTTTGATCCGTTTGTTTTGTTCGGCGTTTTGAGCGGTTTGGTTTTTGCCATGAGTCCCAATAAGGAAATGGTTGAACAAATCTTGAGCCAGAACAGTTTTTATCTGCTCATTCTGTTGTTGGGTGCTTTGTATAACTTTTTTGTGAAAAGAGTTTATAAAGACGACGGCGACACGGTCGATTATCTGAGAGTGGGCTGGAATACGCTGATGTCTTTGGTAAAATATGTTTTGTCATGCGCTTTTGCGATGATGTTTGTTTTAATGGTCTTCAGCTTCTAAATACTGATATCCAAATTTTGTCCCAGATTTTCCGAGACGGGAACGCTGCGTTCGCTGTCACCGTTCAGCAGAATGTCGACAGCTTGTTTCTGCATATTTATGTCGGCTTTTATAACCGACATCTGCATCTGTCGGACAGCCAGAGCATAAGAACTTACGGCGCCTAAGGTTGACATTGTTTTTCTCCCTGTTAATGTCCTGTATCTTAGCACAAAAACGTTTAACAAACAATTACCGGGCATATATTCGGAGTGTTTTAATCATTGCAAAAAAAAGAGGCTCCGGAGAGCCTCTTTGAATCTGATATAAACGGTTACATAAAGAACTCTATATGCAGATAAATGGTGGCAATAAGCACGCTTATCAGCATTGTCGGTATTGACCAAAGCAGGAAACCGATGAAGCTGATGGGGTGGCCTTCTCTCTGAGCCATACCGGCGACAATGACGTTTGCCGAAGCGCCGATAAGGGTTCCGTTGCCGCCGAAGCAGGCGCCGAGAGACAAAGCCCACCAGACCGGCATCATCGCCTCGCGTCCGCCCATGGATTCTTCCATGGACTTAATCATCGGGATCATAGTGGCGACGAAAGGAATGTTGTCGATGGCGCTGGACACGATTGCCGATACCCAGATGATAAGCATTGCCGATTTTTGAATGCTGCCATCGGTGATTTCCACAAACTTGTTTCCGAGCATGGCCAGAACGCCGGTAACTTCAAGACCGTAGACGATGACGAACAGGCCGGAGAAAAAGAAGATGGTCGTCCAGTCGACAACGCCGAAGATTTCTTCAATCTTCTGGTCTCTTTCATCGTGTTTGGCCCCGAGCGTATAGAGCAGAAGCAGAACCGCCGCGCCGAACATGGCAATGGTGCCATTGGCAATGTGCAGATGCTCCGCGCTCATAAAACCGCCGATGACGCAAAACAGAACAAACAGTGATTTTTTAAGCAAAGACCAGTCGGTGATGCAGTCAATTTCGCTGATTTTCATGACCGCGCGTTTGTCTTTTTCGGTGGTGACCATACGCCGGCCCCAAATGAGGTCAAACGAGAAAACCAAAACGGCCATCGTAATCAGAACCACCGGCGTCAACTGTACCAGAAAGTCAGTAAAAGAAAGTCCTAAAGCCGAGCCGATCAGAATGTTCGGGGGATCGCCGATAAGGGTGGCGGTGCCGCCGATGTTGGAAGCGAAAATTTCGGCAATTAAGAACGGGTAGGGGTTGATTTTGAGTTTGCGCGTGATTTGGAAAGTTACGGGCGCAATCAGCAAAACGGTGGTAACGTTGTCCAAAAAGGCGGAGAAAAAGGCGGTGACAATTGCCAAAACGGCCAGAAGTCCGCGCGGATTGGCTTTGACTTTTTTTGCCGCCCAGACGGCGACAAACTGGAACATTCCCGACCTTTCGGAAATGCCGACGATCGTCATCATGCCGATCAGGAGCGAAAGCGTGTTAAAGTCAATTCCCTTTAATGCGGTTTCCTGCGTGAGAATGCCGGAGAAAATCATGACGGTGGCGCCCAGCAGCGCAACAATCGCCCGGTTTACCTTTTCCGTAAACAAAACAACATAGGAGATGATGACAATGGCCGTGGCCAGAATTTTGGCATCTATTCCCCAGATGATCTGCGGTACAGAGGTTATGTCTGACATAATATGTTTTCCCTTATATCAAATTAATTTGTTTTACATTTTGTGTATAGCTCCATAAAGCTAAAATAATCTTAATTTTTGTGTTAAAAAAAGAGGAGTTTCAAACTCCTCTTTTAGAAAATCAGAACGTTTACATAAAGTGTCTTATATGCAGATACAGAGCGGCAATGCCGGTTGAAATCAGCATGGTCGGAATTGACCAGATTAAGAACTTCATGAAACTTATGGGGTGACCTTCGCGTCCGGCCATACCTGCGACAATAACGTTGGCCGAGGCCGCGATGAGCGAGCCGTTACCGCCGAAGCAGGCGCCGAGAGACAAAGCCCACCAGACCGGCATCATCGCCTCGCGTCCGCCCATGGACTCTTCCATGGACTTAATCATCGGAATCATGGTGGCGACGAAAGGAATGTTGTCGATGGCGGTAGAAACGAAAGCTGAAATCCAGATTACCAGCATGGCGGCCTTTTCGATACTGCCGTCGGTATATTCGATGAATTTTTCGCCCATGACTTTCAGAACACCGGCTTCTTCAAGGCCGTAGACAATGGCAAACAGACCGGCAAAGAAAAAGATGGTGGTCCAGTCTACCAGACCGAAAGCTTCCTCAATTTTGTGGTCTCTTTCATCGTGTTTGGCACCGAGCGTATAGAGCAGAAGCAGAACCGCCGCGCCGAACATGGCAATGGTGCCGTTGGCAATGTGAAAATGTTCGGCCATCATAAAGCCGGCTATAACGGCAATCAGAATAAACAGCGACTTTTTAAGCAGCGTCCAGTCGGTGATACAGTCGATCTCGCTGATTTTCATTACGGCGGCCTTGTTTTTGTCGCTGGTAACCATATTGCGTCCCCAGATTAAGTCAAAGCTCCAAATTAAGACCAGCATGGTAACGGCGACAACCGGCGTCAGTTCGTTTACGAAATCCATAAAAGACAGGTTTATGGCCGAGCCGATTAAAATGTTCGGAGGGTCGCCGATGAGGGTGGCGGTGCCGCCGATATTGGAGGCAAAAATTTCGGCAATCAGGTACGGGTAAGGATTGATTTTGAGTTTGCGCGTAATCTGAAACGTTACGGGAACAATCAGCAAAACGGTGGTAACGTTGTCAAGCAGCGCCGAAAAGACGGCCGTAACCAAAGACAGTACGACTAGGAGGCCTCTGGGGTTGGCATGAACTTTTTTTGCTGCCCAGACGGCAACGAACTGAAACATTCCAGATTTTTCGGAGATACCGACAATCGTCATCATGCCGATTAAGAGCGCCAGCGTGTTAAAGTCAATGCCGGCAATGGCCGTTTCCTGTGAGAGAATACCGGAAAAAATCATGACGGACGCGCCCAGCAGCGCAACAACGGCACGGTTCAGTTTTTCGGTGAATAGAATAATGTAACTGACAATCAAAACAGCGGCCGACAAAATCATCGGGTCCCATCCGAAAATGGCTGTTGACTGATGAGGCAAGTCTTCGATAGGCATCTTCAGGCTCCTTTAAAATATAAAAACAGCGCCAGTATAGCGGCAAATCCTAAATATCGGCTTAATATGTCCATTATATATGGATTAAAATGCGGATTTTAATCGTCAGACGTCTTTTTTGTGCGCAAGATAATTGATCACGCCGTAGAGCGTGTTCAGTTCCTGTTCGGTGAGGTGGGCACGGGTAAAGATGTTGCGGAGGTTAATGACCATTTTTTCGCGTTTTTCTCCGATGCGGTAATTGCCGCATTCGGCCAGTTCGTCTTCAATATGTTCGAGAAATTTGACGACCTTACCCTTTTCGGCCAGTTCGGTGCCGTTCATTTCCAGGCGGGGTTCGGGCTTTTCGATTTGGGTCTTGTAGAACTCGTATCCAACCAGCAGAACCGCCTGCGACAGATTAAGAGAGCAATGGCGGGGATTCAGCGGAACGTTGATGATGGAATCGGCCAGACAGACGTCATTGTTGTGCAGGCCGGTGCGTTCGCAGCCGAACATTATGCCGCATTTGACGTTTTGCTGCAAAAGTCGGCTTATTTCACCGGTGGCGGCATCGGCGTCGCAGACTTCCTTGATTTGATCACGGTGACGTGCGGTAGAGGCATAAACGTGCTGCAGGTCAGCAATGGCATCAACCGTTGTCGGATATATTTTTGCCTTGTAGAGGATTTCTTCGGCATTGGACGAGGCTGAAACGGCTTTGGGCGAGAGATGATCTTCTCTCGGCGCGACCAGGCGGAGTTCGTCCAGTCCGCAGTTCATCATGGCTCGTGCGGCCATACCTACATTTTCTGCCAATTGCGGATTTACCAGAATGATTGCGGGTTGTTTTTGCATAAGATCCTCTGCCGGTTAAAAGTTGTCAGCCGGCGGAGAGTTTTATTTTTCGGGTTGGCTTATCTCTGCAACGCCCAGCTGCTTGTTGATAAATTTACGCATTTGCTCTTTGTTGTCAACATTTACTTTGATGTCTTGAGCTTCGGGATTTTCTCTTTTGTTGAGCGCATTGGCATTGCGAACCAACTCCTTGAGGTCGGAATCTTCCGCGCGGTAAATTTCTCCGTTAACGGTATTGTTGTATTCCTGTCGCGTTTTTACCTGAAGATCAATGATTCTTTCCTGGCTGGAGGGTTCTTCCGCGGCAGGCATATCGGCAGCAAAAGCTGCAGATGTGCAGAGCAGGGCGGCCGTAAGACTCAATGAAAATTTGTTAAGCATCTTTTTTCTCCGTCTAGTCGGTTGAAAGAATGTCAATAGAATTGAACAGCAGGTTTTCGATATCCAGTCCGGTTCCGATTTCAAAGCCTTCCATCATTCCGTTGGCAATGCCGCCGAGCGGATCGGTTTTAACGTCGGCCTGAAGCAGTCCGTCATAAGCTTCCCGCAGTTTCTTGGCATAATTTTTAGGCATGTCGCTGATGCCTTTGTCATAGCTTTTAGGAATTTTGTATCCCATGTTTCTCAAGTGTTGCAGGGCGACGTTCATATTGTGGCGGTTGACTTCGGGAGCAATCATTTCCTGCCCCTTGGCATCGGTAAAAGTCGTGGCCTCTCCGATATAGTTCAGTTTGCCGTGCTGGCCGGAACCTCTCCAGGTTTTGATGCCGCTTTTGTCTCGGGCTCTGGCCCAAGGATCGACCGGCAGAATTTCTCCGCCGCTGGAGGTATTGTTGTAAACCGGGGCATGCGTAGGGTTATTGGTTTCGGCGACGTTGTCTCCGAAATATCCGTCATTGGGATGCGGCGCCCAAGGGTTGGACGGCAACTGAGCCGTCGCTGCGGTTCCCGCAAGCAGAAAACTTAAGAAAGCCATGATTCCAAGTGTGTTTTTCATAGATATTCTCCTATGCCGCCGATACTTACAATATAGCACAGATATTAGTATATTAATAGTTACAATTTCATTAAATATTGAGTTTTATAGGAAAACTAAAGCAATTTTGCAGCGGTTCAAAAAATTCACGTACCTCTGTGTACGCTAAAATTTTTCTCACGCCTTAAATCACTTTATTTTTCTCTCTAAAACTTAATATTGCTTGACGTATAGGAAAACTAAAGCGATTTTGCGGCGGTTCGAAAAATTCACTTACCTCTGCGTACGCTAAAATTTATTTGCAGATGAAACCGCCACCGAGAACCCTGCTTCCGTCGTAAAAACAGCAGCCCTGTCCCGGAGCCGCTCCGTAAAAGTCGGTCAGAATGTTTACTTCGGCCATATCGTTTTCAAGAAAAACGACTTCGGCACGGACCGGTTCCTGGCGCGAGCGGAGCTTGACCGTGACGCTTATTTGCCGGGGTTGTCCTTCTCCCAGCCAATTGACGTTGCGGATGATGACTTTGCTGTGTTTCAGCTCGTTTTTGGCACCGACGATCAGTCTGTTGTTTCGGGAATCCAGTTTCAGAACGTATAGAACGCCGATGTTGCCGCCGATACCAAGACCGCGCCGTTGTCCGACGGTATAATTGACAAGACCTTTATGACGGCCGATTATTTTACCGGCGGTGTCGACAATGTCTCCGGGTTCGTTTTGAAATTCAGGACGAAGCTTTTTTATCAGTTCCGCATATTTTCCTTCGGCGACGAAGCAGATGTCCTGGCTGTCTGACTTTTCGCTGACTTCAAGTCCGGCGGCGCGGGCTATTTGTCTGGTTTGTTCCTTGCTGAAACCGGCCAACGGGCAGCGCAGCATTTCCAGATTACGGCGCTCGATGTCAAAAAGAAAATAACTTTGGTCTTTTTGCAGGTCTTTTCCGCGATGCAGTTCTATGCCTGCCGGTCCGGATTTTATTTCGGCATAATGGCCGGTGACGATGAGGTCGGCTCCGAGTTCCCGGGCTTTGTCGGCGAGGGCGCCGAGTTTGATGTGGCGGTTACACAAAATACACGGAGAAGGCGTTTCTCCGTTCAGATAAGAAGACGTGAAATAGTTGACGACCTTATCGGCAAACAGGCGTCTGAAATCAATAAAATGGTGCTCAATGCCGATTTGTTCGGCCACTTTGGCAGCATCTGCGACGGACGACGAACGAGGACGGTAAGGCGCATCAAGCAAATCCATCGTCAGCCCGAATACGTCGTATCCCTGTTGTTTGAGCAAAACGGCCGCCGCAGATGAGTCAACGCCGCCGGACATGGCTACGCATACTCTGGTTTGCGCGGGAGATTTGTCAAAGTTTAAGGAAAAGCCGCCCATTGTTATTTTCCGTTTTTCTGTGCCTGCAGCTGTTTTTTTAAGAGTTCCAGTTCTTTGTTCAGGCAGTCTATTTTTTGTTCAATCGGATCTTTAAGGTCAGGGTTGAGGCCGTAAGCTTCAAAGCATTTGTTTTCCTTTTTGCCCTTTTCGGCCTTGTGCGCGGGTACGCCGACGACGGTGGTGTTGGCTTCGACGTCGCGGATGACGACGGCGTTGGAACCGATTTTTACGTTGTCGCCGATTTTTATCGGACCCAATACCTGAGCTCCGGAACCGATGATGACATTGTTGCCGATGGTCGGGTGCCGTTTGGTCATAACTTTTCCTTTGGCTGAAAACACGGTGGTACCGCCGAGGGTGACGTCGTGGTAAAGGGTTACGTTGTTGCCGATTTCGGCAGTTTCGCCAATGACGACGCCCATGCCGTGGTCGATGAAAAATCCGGTGCCGACTCGGGCGCCGGGATGGATTTCAATCCCGGTCAGAAAACGCGCAAACTGAGACAAAACCCGGGAAAAAAGCCTGAAATTCTTCTTCCAGAGATAGTGGTTAAGGCGATAAAACAAAATCGCGTGGAGACCCGAAGAACAAAGCACAGCTTCGACTCTGGAGGTTGTGGCCGGATCTCTGGCAATGACGGCGTCAATGTCTTGAAGAATAGACTTGTAATTTGTTTTCATTTTGTGCTACATTCCTGTGAAAAATTAATAATTTATACAACTTTATAAAATTATAATCACTTGGTTACTAAATTTAAGTTAAGAAGAGATATTTAAATGACTGAAGTACTATTTAACGGGCATGCCGGCCGGCTGGAAGGCCGTTATCATCAGAGTGACAAACCCGGTGCCCCGATTGCGTTGATTCTGCATCCGCACCCGCAGTACGGCGGAACCATGAACAACAAGGTTGTTTACAGTCTGTTCAGCTGTTTTCAGAATCTGGGTTTTTCCGTTTTGCGCTTTAATTTCAGAAGCGTAGGGCGTTCGCAGGGCGAGTTTGAAGACGGTCCGGGCGAGCTCTCGGATGCAACGGTTGCCTTGGACTGGCTGCAGTCGGTTAATCCTGAGGCGCGCCAGTGTTGGATTGCCGGATATTCTTTCGGTGCCTGGATCGGCTTGCAGCTGCTGATGCGGCGCCCCGACATCAACAATTTTATCGCCGTTTCTCCGCCGGCCAACGAAAAGGATTTTTCTTTTCTGGCGCCGTGCCCGACTTCGGGTTTGATTACGCAGGGCGGTGCCGACGAGATCGTTACGCCGTCCAGCGTGGCGGCTCTGGCCAAACGCCTCAACACTCAGCGCAACGTTCAGGTCGATTTTGCGCTGATTGAAGACGCAGATCATATGTATAACAATCATTTGGTTGATTTATATAAAATCGTCGGCAATTATGTGATTGAGGCCGTGAAGAAAAAAGCGCCGCAGAAAAAGCGTCGCGGCCGCCGCAAAAAGGTTGAAATGCAGGAAGACGAACCGCTGATGATTGCCGATGAAAGCGACAGCAGCGATGAGCTTGAGAATGAAGCGGATGATTTCGGCGATGACGAAGAATAGGGCTTGAGTCCGACAAAAAAGGAGGAATTTTTATTCCTCCTTTTTATTTTTTAAATGACGTAAAATATAAATGCGGATGGCACTTGAAAGATTTTCTTTTTCGCGCAGAGAATCAATTTCCGTCACCAACTGGTTGATGCTCATACGTTTTTCTTTCGAAATGTTTTGCAGCTCAATCCAAAACTCTTCTTCCAGAGAAATGCTGGTCGAGTGACGGCCGGCGATGATGACGGATATTTTCTTCATTTAGTGTTTTTTGCGGAAGGCATCAATGGAGATGACGGTTGCCGAGCCCGAAACTTTTTTGTTTTCTTTTTCTTCTTCAAACGTTTCGGCTGTATCGAGATCTTTATTGAGCGTTTCGTCGCTGAGGTTGAAACTTAATCCGAATTTGGCGTGCGGGTCGGCAAAATAGGTGATGGCGTCAAACGGAATTGTCAAAGTCTGCAATACGCCGCCGAAACTCAGGTCAACGGAAAAGGAGGTGCTGCCGACGCTCAAATTAGAGAACTGATGCTGCAGGACAATGGTCATTTCTTCGGGATACTGGTTTTTGAGCTGGGCGGAAATGTTGGTTTGCGGGTGGTCGGTCTTGAATGTGATATAAAAATGATGTTCACCCGGAAGTCCTTGGCGTTCGGCGATTTTTAACGCTTCGACGACAACGTTTTTCAATGATTTTTCAATTAATTTGTCATAGTTAATTTCGCTGATGAATTCTTCCTGCATGAGCATATCCCAATAAAAAAATGTTAAAGGGCCGTTCTGTTGCTGGGTGGCCCAAACCCCACTTTTAACTATCCAAAGCTAAAAGGATTTGATTTGTTGCGACTACAATTAAGCAGCCATTGCAACCGGAGCTACGTTATTATCGTTAGCACTCATTTGATTTTGAACCGATAACGGTGGTATCTCACCGGGCACGACATACATATCTTTACTGCTTCCAATCAAGCCTGTTTCACCCCCGAAAAAACTTGCTCTGCGGTCAATTTTGTCGTCCTTTATTTAATTTTCTAAGTCAAGTACGTTTTTTGTACACTCCTGTCGAAAATTAAATAAACTCCTAAAACTTGCCTCACATATCAAGTTTTATTCTATTAAACAAAAACTTGATATGCCAGAAAATCTGGTGGAGGTGCCGGGTACTGCCCCCGGGTCTTAAAAGCCTATTTCATACAGCCTCTAGTGCCATAGTTGATTGCTCAACAGTTCTAATATAGATAAACTTTAATGATATTTCAAGCTATATGTTTGATTAAGCGGTTGACATAATCCGGCTGCCGTTTTAATTTGAAAACATAAACTTTATAATTAATAATCATTAAATTCATTATTGTGTATGGAAAAGAACAAAAATTTCCGGTTTTTGGCGGCAAAGCTGCTTACCGACGAGCAGAACGACAAGATTTTGTACGATCTGCTGCGAGAGAAGGATTTTTCAAGGTTTTGCATGTGTCTGAAAAACGGGTACAGGCTGAACGCTTTTCTCCTGAACTGTATGTTGAACAACAATTTTGAGAAAAATATTCCGACGGTTTTGGATTTGTGTTCTCAATTTGACGCTTCGGTTTATGATTTTCTGGTTTTGTACTGGGGAAAGGAAAAGGCGGAAGCTTTCCTTGCCAAGCAATGCCGGACGGAACTGCTGCGTGAAAAGTTTGACGACGCTTCTCTGGTGATGTATGAACAATGGGAACTTTTGGCCGAAAGGGGGAAATATGACCTTTTGATTGCCAACAATCGGTTTCCGGAGTTGGAAAAGGCAATGAAGCATCGTCTGGGCATGGTCTGCAGAACGTTGCTGGAAGCAGAGCAGTTTGATTTTCTGTATCAGACCGGCCATGCGGACGAATTGAAGAAAAGTGCCGCGGGACGCAAGGAGCTGTGGAAACGCCGAGATTGGAAGCAAATACTGAGTTTGCCGAAAGAGCAGATTTTGGAGGCTTCCGGCATGGCCGATACGGACAAGGCTTATGCTTATGTTGCGGCACATGACGGTCAGGATGCATTATATGCCTATTCGTGGAAAACGAGGGGTTTCCTGTTGCGAAAAGGTTTTTTCGAGCCTTTTATTTGTCATAAGGACTGGGAGTTTTTGTATGACAACAAATGTTACCGGCAAGTCAATGTCGAAGACTGGTGGTTGAGCGCGGCAAAAAGCCCGGTGTTGAGGAAAAAGGCTGCAGACTGCGCGGCCCGGCAGAAAAACTGGGATTTTTTGGAAGACAAGGGGTGTCCGGCACCGCTTTTCAAAAAACTCCGGTGGTGCCGCTGGTACAGGGCTTTGGCCGTTAAGCTTTGTTTATAGCGTTTTTTATGAAAAAAGGCTGGGGGAAACTCCAGTCTTTTTTTGTGTTTGACAGCGCATTGTGTTAATCTGAAAGACAAAGGAGATAAGGTATGACAAAAGTTGCCGTCTGGTGTCGCCATAAAGGAGATGACGTTATCGGAGCCGGTTCCCGGATTCCGTGGAACGTTCCGTCTGACAAAGCATTGTTTGCCGCTTTGGTTAAAAATCAGAACGTCGTTATGGGGCGGCGGACCTATGAAAGCCTTCCGGGGCGAACGCTTCCCGATAGTCAGATACTGGTGCTGACTTCTGATTATAAATATAAGGTGTCGGATAAAGACAATCATACAGTCGTCGAAAATATCAGAGACTTCTCCGAATTTGAAGAAGACCTTTATATTGCCGGTGGTGCAAAGGTTTATGAGGCTTTTATGTGCGGCGGTTCCAAGCTTATGCCCGATATTGTGGTTGACTGCATTTATATGGGTGAGCTGAATCCTGAAGCGACGGGTGAAAAAGTCAGCATAGCTTCCTGTATTGACGTGTTAAGAAGAAAATATTTCAAGGCGGCGGAAACCGATGCGGTCGATAATGTGGTGCGGGCCGTATATATTAAGCGCGGAGATTTTGTGGATCAGGCGGTTTTGAAGAGCATTTTAAACATTGTGGAAAAAAAATAAATTTATGGGTTGACACGAGGGTGCTTTTGCTTTTATATAGCGCCTTGGATTTCAAAAACCAAATCACAATATTCTCAGGGATATCAGAGAGCATTTTACTATGCGATGTCATACATTTGTCTATACACCGCGGGTTAACCGTGCGGTTTCGATTATAAGCGCGCCCAAGAAGCTGGCTTCTTTGAGCATAACCCAGCTTATAAGCCTGAAAGCGGATCTGTTTAACTATTCGGATATGAGTATGGACGAGTTGTTTGACGCGTTTAACTCTCCGAAACGTCTGAGAATTAAGGAATATAACGATATGGGCTATAAAGAGCAGAAGATTTTCACGGCTTTGGAAGATTTGAACGCTCATGCCCGTCAGCGTATGAAAAAAATTGCCAGAGATTTTAAAAGCGGCAAAAAAACGGAAGATTATACAGATATTCACAATCTGTCTTTTGCGTTTCGGAATAACGGCTATAATTATAAAAGTTATCCTGAGGTTACGTTGATGAACTCTGAGGTTTCGTGGTATAAGCACGTTAAGGCAAGCAACCGTTTTAAGCGGCGTTTGTCGAAGATGATGCTTAAAAATGCCGTTGCGAAAATTAAGAGCCGTCTGCAAAAAGTCGGCGACTGGGTCGGTAATATTCTGTTCGACGAGGAGAGAAACTACCGTGCTGTGAAATCCAGACAAGGCCACGGAATGTGATTTCCATATATAAGTTTAACCATAATAAGCACCTCCAATGCTTATCAAAAAGTCCCCTCTTTTCAGAGGGGACTTTTTGTTTTATTCGGCGGCCAGAACCGAAGCGTCTTCTTCAAAGTTTATGTCGTCAAAGAAGACCGGGATTTCGGCTTTGAAACGTTTTAAAACCATTTTCATAATCTGCTGGACGCTCGGGTGGGCATGCGTGTCGCAGCGGAGTTTGAAAATGTGGCGCCATTCGCGCAGGTTGGAGGTCATAATGACATCTGCTTTGGTCGAATGGGGCAGAAGCATACGCAGCTGGTCGGCCTTGGCGCCGAGCTTGGCCATATCTATATAGGTTTTTTCAATGTCCTGCATCGCTTTGAACCACAAATTGTAAAGTTCGGAACCTTCTTCTATGTTGCAGGGTTTGATGAAAGTCAGTTCGCTGCCGTATTTTCCTTTGGAGTAGTTGCAGAAACGGGTGCTTTCAATGGCCCAGCTGGCGTGGCGGTGACGCGTCAGGTCTTTGTAGGCGCCGACATCGGTGGTGAGTTTTACGGTAACGGAATAATGCTCAAGCATGGCTTCATGACCGGATTCGATAAGTTTGCGAACCATCAGGCGAGCCGAGTCCGATGTGATTTTGTCTTCGCTTTTGTAGCAGTTTCTGGCACAAAGTTCAATGTGTTTCAGGATTTCTTCGCCGTTGATCGGCGTGATGATTTCGATGCCGGGATTGACAATTTTTACCATTTTGCGTTTCCTTAGTGGTTAGGTTATTTTGAATAAAATGTAATGTGACGTGAATGCTTTGTCGACGATTAAAGAAAAGTTATGCAAGAAAAATTTATTTGCTTGCAAAAAACAGGCATATTTATACGATAAAGACAAAGGAGAAAATGATGATTGCGAACGTGATAAAAACACAGGTCAAGTTTGTCAAACTGCCGCATTATGTCGACAGTCCGGCCAATTTGACTTATTCTACCGAATATGCCGCCTGTTTTGACATCTGTGCGGCGCTTGACCGGCCGATGACAATTGCTCCCGGACAGCACTGCATGGTTCCGACGGCCATAAAAACGGCGGCCGAGGCTCCGTTGTGGTTCAGAATCAATTCACGCAGCGGCTTGGCTGCCAAGAACGGCATTATCGCCATCGGCGGAATTATCGACAACGATTATCGCGGCGAATGGAAGGTTATTCTGCTGAACACGACTTCCGGGGACTATGCGCACGATTATGTCATTGAGCCCGGGGACAAAATAGCTCAGGTTGAGCTTCCGTTTCCGTATCGGGCGGAATTTGTCGAAGTCAGCGAAGCCGAATTTGAATCCTTGAAGACCGGCCGCGGCGAAGGCGGCTTCGGTTCCAGCGGCCGTTAGAAACAAAAGCCCTGATTTTGTATCGGGGCTTTTTGATATGACGTTAAATTCAGCCGAGAAGGGTGAGTATGATACCGATAAAGAGCGGAATTGAAAGGTTATCGTCAATTTCGATTTTGTCTTCATAAACTTCGGCGGCGGTGGCGGCCAGACAGGCGATGACGCCGGCGTAGGTGAAGTGGAACAGCGGCTCATAAAGCATATTAATAAATAATGCGCTCAGAAAAAAGGCGGTTGTTCCTTCCATTGATTTGCTGCGGTAGAGCTTGCGTGTGCCGTAGGCCTTGCCGACCAGAGCGGCGACGGTGTCGGAGATGAGCATGACGGTCATGGCAATGGCCGCAACCGGTTTAGAGAAGAGCAGGGTACAGGCGATGGCTGCCAGCAAAACGTAAAGCGAACCGCTGACTTGAAACAAAATTCGTTTGGTTTCCTTATTGCGCAGCGTTTTAAAAAACAGGCGCCCGAACAACAGGCGGGCCCAGCGCCAGCGCTTATAGTTGCCGTATTCAAGAAAGGCATCGCCGATAAAAAGGATTGAGAACAGCAGAATGGAAATGCCGGGATGAGCAAAATAGATGACGGCAGGAATCCACAATGAGCTCAGGTGAATGGCCTTGCGGTAGATCTCTTTTTTGTAGGACTTGTCTATCCTGCGGCGGAAGCGGAGCAGGTGCTCGCTGTGAAAATTTTTGAATCTGGCACGGATGGGATTAAACATTGCAGGTGTTTCCGGTCTTGTTTTTGTTCTGAGGATAATTGCGCAGAAGCATCAGGCGCGAGTTTTTCTTTACAAAGCTGTTAAACAGGCCGTAGGTGCCTTCTTCCGAAAGCCGGCTGTTGAATGAATCGGGATTGGTTTCCAGTTTCTCAATATCAATGTTCATAAATGCCAAAACACAGACCAATGCGTAAATAACGAGGTGAAATAACCTTTTGGCAAAGTGGGGTGCGGGGCGTTCGGCAAGAAGAAAACCGCGGCTTATCCAGGTTATGACGAGGCTGAAAGCAGCAATGAGGCTTAAAAACGTAAACAGCGGATAAGATTGGTGAATGCTTATGATGATTTCCTGGGCTTTGTCTATGTATTCCGCGTTTCCGGTCTCTTTGAGAATGTTGAATTCTTTTTGAAAAATGACGGAAGAGGCTTCTTCCAAGCAGGTCAGAAATACAAAACCAAAATAGGCCAGAACGGTTAGTATTTTATCCAAACGCCCGTTCTGCAGCTTTTGAGGCAGTATGGTCAGATAGATGACGTAAGGCACAATCATAAACAGGAACGAAACGATTGTGGTCAGAAGCAGAATGCCCAGATCTTTGCAGAGTGTCAGAAGATTCCAATCTATTTCTCCAAAATTGGAGATGGCCATATAAAGCGTAACGACAAGCTCTATGCTGACGGCAAAAACGAAGAACGGCAGCAGCCGTCTGATTAAAAATGAGTTCATTACAGAGCCTCGTTTGCAATTGGTTACGAAATAAAACTATATTAAAGGTAATATTGTATCAACTCTTAATTGATAATTATACATACTAAATTTCAAAAAAAGAAAAAGTCCCGGCAATTGAGGCCGGGACTTTTTTCAAATGGCTTTTTTGATTGCTTCCAGAGCGGATGCTGTCTGAGAACCTTCGGGACCGCCGGCCTGTGCCATATCCGGCCGGCCGCCGCCGCCTTGTCCGCCGACCGCGGCAGAACCGATGCGAACCAAATCTACGGCGGAATATTTTCCGGTCAGGTCGTCGGTAACGCCGACGACGATGGAAGCTTTGCCGTCGTTGTTGGAAGCCAGCACGATAATGCCGGAACCGATATTCTGCTTGATTTCGTCAACAAAAGCCTTCAACTCTTTGGCCTGAATGTTTTCCAATGCCTTGGCCACAAATTTTATGCCGTTCACTTCTTCGATTTTTTCTTTGTTGTCGGCGGTTTTGCTGCTGACGAAAGATTTTTTGAGGTTAAAGATGTCCGCTTCAAGCTTTTTCTTTTCTTCCAGAAGCTGGGCAATGCGTCCTTCAATGCTGTTGAAGTCGGCTTTAAGCAGTTGTCCGGCGCGGCGGAGCTTGTCTTCAATCTCCTGGACGTATTTTTCGGCCCCGTGTCCGGTGACGCATTCCAAACGGCGCAGGCCGGCGCCGACGGCAGATTCGGACACAATGTTGAAATAGCCGATGTCTCCGGTGGATTTTACGTGTGTGCCGCCGCAGAGTTCGGTAGAGAAGTAGCAGCCGTTGTTGCCGATGGAAACGACACGGACTTCATCACCGTATTTTTCACCGAACAAAGCCATGGCACCTTCGGCAATGGCCGCTTCCTGCGTCATGATACGGGTTGTGACAGTATAGTTGTCGCGGATAATCTGATTGACGCGGTTTTCGGCTTCGCGCAATTCCTGGTCGCTGATCTGCTTGTGATGAGAAATGTCAAAACGCATTCTGTCGGCGGCAACATAGGAGCCCTTTTGGGTGACATGTTTGCCCAGAATGTCACGCAGCACATAGTGCAGAATATGGGTAACGGTATGGTTGGCCGCAATGTCCGCGCGGTTTTGCGCGTTGACCTCAAAAGTCAGGATATCTCCCGATTTGACTTGCCCCTTAACCAACCGGCAGGTGTGAACGGTAATTTCGTGAAGTTTCTTTTTGGTATCGATGACGTCTATTTCGCAATCGGAGCCATAGATTTTGCCGATATCGCCGACCTGTCCGCCCATTTCGCCGTAAAACGGGGTTTGGTTGGCCACAAG
>CALXRQ010000032.1 GCA_944390895.1 uncultured Alphaproteobacteria bacterium | reverse complement strand
CCGCAATGGCATCCTTTTTAGTCGTTTTGCCGCAACTTTTTCCTTTATTTTTCAATCCTCTGTGAGCTTTCATCTGCCTGATGTCTTCTCCAATCAGGCATTCTGCTAAAAGCTGATAGGCCGCTTGCAGCTGAATTTTCTGAAATCGAACCAAATATTCCTCTTCTGATATCGGAGCAGATTTCAAAATCGCCAATTCAGCAGAGACAGAGATGTTAACCCTTGTAATGAAATCGGTTATTTGTGTCGGATCCGTAGGCATTGGCGGTAAATTGTCATTTGCATGACTTTCTTTCAACTTCTCCAATTCGTCATCAGACAGATTGCATTTTTCAAAAATATCTTTCAGGGAAAAATTTTTCAAGCACTCTGGCAAATCAAAATCTTTAATGTTGCCGATAGTTTTGGTTTCTGTTTCCTGCGTGAGAGCTGTTTCGTTTCCGTTAAAAGAGGGGATTAATGCAGAAGTCGTCTTGCTGCTTTCAAAGGAATTAATCATATTATTTCTCCTTATATTAAAGTTTTTTGTAACTCAAAGGTTTGACCTCGTTACAAAGCCATAATATCAAAAAAGCTCACCAAGTTGTATTTGATAAGGAGAAAGTGTCTGGTTTTATTATTTATCTATTTGAATTTATTGGTTTTCTATTCTGAACCCGTTTTATTTTTGGAAAATTTTTTATAATTTCAAGTTCTGGAATATAATATTTGGTCGTATAAGAGGTATAATCAAGACGAGTAAATTTATAAGAATGATTATAAAAAGCTTCTTTTCCAATCTCAAGTATTTTTAATGCTCCTTTCCGATTGCACCAGTACTTATATGTTTCTTTAGCGTAGTCGATAAATTGGAGATTGGAATTATTATAATAGTGGTGGTGCTTTCTAAGATATTTGTTTATATTATCATCGTTGTAATATGTACGAAGTTCTGTTTCAAAACCAAAAATTGTATCTTTCCCAATGAGGTGTTTAACTAAATTTTGTGCTAACAGATAATCTTCTTTATCGTATTTAGTTGTGTGGTTGTTTGAAAATTTTGCTTTTTCTAATAATTTGTTTACCGTACTTTTATCTAAATCAAAAATTTGAGACAAATCTTTTTTTGTTAGAGTAAAATTAATATCTAATCTTTTGCATTCGTTAATGGCTTTTATTTGTAGGGGATTTTGACCAGAAATTTGTTGCACTACCTCATAATTTCCATCAATGGTTTTATTGGGGTTTTTATTTTGCACTTCTAATAATGCCACATTAGTTTTACAGTTATAATTTGCATTTTTATATGTAGCATAAAGAAAATTACAGTATTTTGTTAGTGCCGTCTTTTTATCTTGTACGCCTTTATTGTTATAAGTGATATGCAAGGATATTCTTTTAAGGTCTTTTCGGTAATTTTCTTTTACCTTCAACATAAGGATACTCAGCTTGGCAAGATCGATATTATGGGTATGTTTGCTTTCTAAAGTGTCATTGCTTTCATATAGATAACGATTAATTAACCATACATCATCATAAAGAGATTTTAAATCGGTATCACAAATAAAATAGTCTTTTTTCCCATCAAATAGATACAATTTTACGTCTGATTCGTTTGTTACATTAGTATTTTTATAAATATTATCGGAAATTGTATTAAAATATTTCAAAGCCTGTAAAATTGTAATGCAATCAAGATAATATTCCTTGTTAGCAAGTTCATAATACTTAACCAAAAAAGGAATAATATTGCTTGTTAAATTATCCCAATCTTTATGAGATATTTTTTGAAGCCGAGATAAATAAGATGTGATAGTTCCCGACTTAGTTCCTTGCTGAATTAACCATTTTTTGAAATTTTCTTTTAAATCTGCCATTTTATAAAAACTCCCAAATTTATAATAGATTATCGGGATTTAAGAAAAAGTAAAACCGATTTTCTGATAAAAAGACATCAATGTCACTTAATCATATCAAGTAAAGTAACAAAAGATAATCCCGAAAGGGAGACTGAATTCAAACTAGAATAAGATGTTGAAAAACAAAGATACTTGAAGAAATTAGTTCGGATGTGCTTGAAAAAAGAGCCTGGTTGGAATAGTAACATTCGAACTCAAAATTATGATTAAAAAACAAGGACTTAAACCGAAATTTAAGTCCATTGCACTTGGTGGCTGGGGTGGCTGGATTCGAACCAACGAATGACGATACCAAAAACCGTTGCCTTACCACTTGGCGACACCCCATTCATATTTCCGTGGTTCTTTCTATGATATTTTTTCTACTTTGGCAAGAGTTTTTTTGAAGTATTTCAGATTTTTGTTTTGGACAAAAAATGTTGAGGTTCGTTGTCTTTATTGTATTGACAATGTTAAAATGATATGTTATGAAAGCTTGCATCATTATACAAAAAGGACAAAAACAATGAAGAGACAATCTACCAGTGATGCAATCAGACATTTTATGGAAATGACAGGCTGTTCCAAAGTGTATTTATACGGCGGAGCGGCAATTGACCGATATTTAAATCCCGAAGCCGAAATTATGGATTATGACGTTGCCATTAAAAATCCCGACGAATATGTTGCGGTGGTGGACAAGTTAAAAGGTTTGGGTTTTGACGTCGGGAACACCCGCGTCGCATTTAATCTTTCCACCGTGGCCAAACATCCGGAATACGGTATTTTTGATCTGGCGTGTATGGACATTGAAAAGAACGGCATTTATAATCTTGAAAAGTTTTATATTGAGTTTTCGGAAAAATATCCGTGGGGTAAGGCAGTTGATCGTTTTGGCACGGTCGGTGCCTTGCGTGAGGGGCGCATTATTCCGATTAACAATCCGGATGATGAAAAAGCCTATGATTTGCTCAGAAGGTTTTCGGTTTTGGCCGGCAAGTACGGATTTTCTTTAGACCGCAACGGTATTAACGGCGACACGATTGACATCATTCATAGGCGGTTGCAGGAAACGCCGCCGCACAAAGACAACGAACACAGCCGTGTCCGCTGTTTGGCTCGTTTTATGGGGGCGGTTCTGCGTTCCAAAAAACAGGACGAATTTATCCGGGGTATGGGGCAGACGGAGCTGATGGGTTACGGTTATCCGGCCATAAACGGAATTTTGCATAATGAGAATTTTATCCGCAGCGCAGGAGAAAACCGTATTAAAGACAAGTTTGACCTGATTGACCGTATGCTTAAAAACGCGGCTGACCGCGATGCGTTTATCGATGAAATTACACTTTTGAGGAAAAGGGAAAGAGACCGTGAAGATCCGCGGGTTATTCACCGTGTTGACAATTTTATGGATGAGAAAACCTCTCCGCAGCGTTTGGCCCAAAATGTGCTCAATCCGGTGTTTGCACATATTTTGAGCAAGCAAAAGGCGATATGATACAGCCGGTTTAAGAAAAAAATGCCGCGGAGGAAGTGCTGCGGCATTTTTTGTCGGTATGTTCAGGCTATTTTCTTTTTTTCTTTGGCCTTGAGGTCATCCAGATCACGCTCGGTCGCCAGTTTGTCGAGAATGGTTTTGACAACTTTGTCAATCTGGTGGCCTTCGCGGTAGTCGGCCGGCAGCGCGAAGTTTACGCGTCCGTCGCGGAGAAGTTTCAGCGCGACTTCGCGGTCTTTGTTTTTGGGATTATAAACGGCAATGGCGTTGCCGCCGCGCTCTTTGGTCAGTTTCATGGAGGGGATGTCGGTGCTTCCGTCGCCGAAATAAATCATACGGTTAAACGGAATCGGACGTTTGTTGTCCGGCATAAATTCGTTGACGGCACGATCTTCCAGCTTGCCCAGGCCTTTGTTGATTTTGGAAAGATACTGGGTTTTGGTGGAGTAATTGACGATGCGGGCGGGCCAGACCGGTTGTCCGGTTTCGTCAAAAGCAAAGCTGCAGCCGAAAACGTTTTTGAAAAACTTGAAAATTTTGCAGCCTTGGAGAATTTCTTCATAGCCGGCGGAAATGATGTAATGTTCGACTTCAAGATTGAGCTTCCAGCCGTAGTAGTTGATGCGCTCAAACCAGTGTTCGACGCCTTCGAAATATTCGATGTTTTTTCCTGTTTCGGCCAGATTTTCTCTGGTAAGGGAGATGCCCATTTCGCGGGCTTTTTTTACAAAGTAGTACATGGAACCTGTGACCTGGTCGGCACAGTGGTCACGTCCCCATTGGTTGGCTTCGGCCCAAAATTTGTCGGGTTCCATGCCAAACTCGGGAATAAGCGCATAGTTTTGCATATCCGTTACGCTTAACGTGCCGTCAAAGTCATAAATCATTGCGACTTTAGTCTTTTTTACCATTTTGTTTATCTCCGCTTGCATTTTGTGAATAATCATTATAAAAATAGTTGGTTAAAATAAATTAAAGATTTTTAGAGGATTTAGAAATGGCAGCAACATCTATGGACCAATTGGTCGCTTTGTGCAAACGTCGCGGTTTTATTTTTCAGAATGCCGACATATACGGCGGTCTGCAAGGCGTGTATGATTACGGTCCGCTGGGCGTTGAGCTGAAAAACAACCTCAAAGCGGCCTGGTGGCGCGCGATGGTCTATGAACGTGACGACGTTGAAGGTTTGGATGCCGCCATTTTGACCAATCGCAAGGTTTTGCATTATTCCGGTCATGAGGATACGTTTTCCGATCCGATGACCGACTGCCGCAAGTGCAAGGGGCGTTTTCGCGCAGACCATATCAAGGACGGCAAATGCCCGAACTGCGGTTCTGCCGATTTGACCGAACCGCGTCCGTTTAACCTGATGTTCAAGACGGCCATCGGTCCGGTCGACGACGGTTCTTCATTCGGTTATCTGCGTCCGGAGACGGCACAGGCCATTTTTACGCAGTTTAAAAACGTTGTTGATTCTACTTCCCGCAAGCTGCCTTTCGGCATTGCCCAGATCGGAAAGTCTTTCCGCAATGAAATTACGCCGAGAAACTTTATTTTCCGCGTGCGCGAGTTTGAGCAGGCCGAGCTTGAATATTTTGTTATGCCGGGTGAAGATGAAAAATGGCATGAGATCTGGAAAGAAGCGCGGATTAAGTGGTGGGAAGAGCAGGGACTTAAACGCGAAAACATCAATATCTATACCACGCCGAAGGAAGATCTGGCGCATTATGCCAAGGCATGCTATGACATTGAGTATCGTTTTCCGCACGGAATGGAAGAGCTGGAGGGTATTGCCAACCGCACAGATTATGATCTGGGCAACCATACCAAGGCGCAGGAAGAAATGAATCTGACTTCTCATTGCCATCCGAATCCGGATTCAACGCAGAAACTGTGCATTATGGATGACAACAACAAATGGGTCGTTCCGTTTGTGATTGAGCCGTCGATGGGTGTTGACCGCGGTGTGCTGGCGGTTATGACCGAGGCTTATACCGAAGAAGATCTGGGCGGCGGCAACAGCCGTATCGTTCTGAAGCTCAAAAAGCATCTGGCGCCGATTAAGGTGGCCGTCATTCCGCTGAAGAAGAATAATGAGCAGATTATGGCCAAATGCCATGAAATCAAACAAAATCTGCTGAAGCTCGGTATCGGCCGCGTGGCCTTGGAAAATACCGGCAATATCGGCAAGGCTTATCGCCGCCATGATGAGGTCGGTACGCCGATTTGCATTACCGTAGATTTTGAAACGATTGAAAATCAGCCCGAATCGGTGACAATACGCGATCGTGATACGATGGAGCAGACCAGAGTAAATGTTGCCGATCTGCCGGCATATCTCAGAGAATATTTTAACGGTTAAGTCGGGAAACCGCAAAAAATAAAGAAAGCCTGTTCCGGTTTCGGAGCAGGCTTTTTCGCGGGTAAGGGTTTACCTGTTTTCTGGAAAGTCGGGATATTCCGCCTTTTCCGCATCATCATGACCGAAGAATATTTTCAGAGCTTCGGGCGATGTGGCTTGCAAAATGCCGTATACAACAAATGCAACCGCAAAAAGCAAGATGATGACAAGACTGATAATAATGAGCGTATTCATAAAGTTAATGTTTAAATGTGAGTTTCAACCAAAAATAAAGATGGGGAAAGAGGAATTTTAAAATTCCCCATCCGGTCAGAGTTACTGCACCGAGGATTCCGAAGGTTATCAGCAACGATAATCCGAAAAGATAAATAACTTCCATGAGCGAAATTTTTTAATTTGTGAAATAATAAATTTAATGTCTGGCAGCATAGCACATTTGTTTATCCGAGCAAGCGGTTTTTTATTTTTTTTGACGATTAAGGTTGCAGAAAGCCGTAAGATGTAATACTTTTTTAGAAAATTGAATCATAACGGCAAAAGGACGGTTATTTTTGGTGAACATCAAACAGGGGCTGGAAATCTTAAAGAACAACATCAAAATCGCGCCCGAAGCTCCCGGCGTTTACCGGATGCTGGGAGAGGACGACAAGGTTTTGTATGTCGGCAAAGCCAAAAACATCAAAAAGAGGATTGTGGCTTATTCTCATATCAACAAGCTGCCGGTGCGGCTGCAGCGAATGGTTTCCGAAATCAAACGCATGGAGTTTATTATCGTTGAAAACGAGGCTAAGGCTTTGTTGATGGAAAATGAGCTGATTAAGGAACTGGAGCCGAAATATAACATTCTGCTGAAAGACGACAAGACTTTTCCGCATTTGATGATTGATGTCGAATCCGAGTATCCGTGCCTGCGCAAATATCGCGGCAAAAGGCAGGATAAAAACAAATATTTCGGTCCGTTTGCCAGCGTGGGGGCGGTGAACAATGTGGTTGACATTCTGCAAAAGGCCTTTTTGCTGCGCTCCTGCCGGGACGCGGTGTTCAATAACCGCCAGCGGCCATGCCTGATGTATCAGATCAAGCGCTGTTCCGCGCCTTGCGTCGGAAAGATTTCGGCGGAAGACTATCGGCTTCTGGTGCGGGAGGCTATTGATTTTCTGGAGGGAAAAAACGCGCGCATTCAGGAAGAATTGTCGCAGAAAATGCAGGAGGCCAGCGATAATACGGATTATGAGACGGCGTTGGTGCTGCGGGACCGTATCCGGGCTTTGACCAGCGTGCAGCAGGGCAATAACGTGGAATATGCGGATATTAAGTCGGTAGACATGGTGGCGCTGGCTCGCAAAGGGGATTTGGTCTGTATTCAGGTGTTTTTTATCCGTTCGGGACAAAACTGCGGTAATGCGCCTTATTTTCCCAAGCAAACCGAAGGTGCTTCGGACGAAGAAATTCTTGAGGCTTTTTTGGGCAGTTTTTATACGACGCATATTCCGCCGCGTGAAATCGTGGTTTCTCATCAGCTGGAGAACAGGGTATTTTTGGAAGAGGCCATCGGCTCCAGAATCAATACCTATCAAAAAGGCAACAAAGCCCAGATCATGAAAAACGTTTTGGCCAACGCGGCGGCGTCTTTGGATCGCAGAGTGGCGGAACAGGCCAGTGTCAAAAATAATCTGGATGAGATGGTCAAGTGGTTCGGTCTTCCTCGTGTTCCGCAGCGAATTGAAATTTATGACAACTCGCATAACCAAGGTTCTTTTGCCATCGGCGCCATGGTGGTAGCAACGCCGGAGGGATTTGACAAGAAGTCTTATCGTCAATTTAACATAAAAGAAAGCGATTTTAAGCATCGTCTAGCGGCATCTTCCGATGCTCGGAACTCACGTACCTCAATGTACGCTCAAGTTCCTGCGCTTCGTGAGCTACCGCCATCCGAGAGCTTAAAATCACTTTCTGACGAAGACGAAAAGCATCGTCTAGCGGCATCCTCGAACAATGCAAAAATCATCAATCAGGATGACTTTCTGATGATGAAAGAGGTTTTGCTGCGGCGCTTTGCCAAAATGACGCCGGAAAACAAACCCGATGTTATTCTGCTTGACGGCGGTCTGGGGCAGCTCCATGCCGTGCATGAAGCTTTGAAGGATTTTGATCTGTCCGGCATTGCGATTATTGCCATTTCCAAGGGACCGGAGCGTAACGCCGGTAAAGAGTTTTATCATCAATTGGGCAAGGAAAGCTTTTCGCTGCCGTTTCAGTCGCCGATTGCTTTTTATCTTCAGAACCTGCGCGATGAAGCACACCGTTTTGCCATCGGGACGCATCGGGCCAGACGGGCAAAATCAATTTACAAGTCACGACTGGACGAGATTGAAGGAATCGGAGGCAAGCGCAAGCGGGATCTGCTTAATTATTTCGGTTCGGTTGAAGAAATTTCCCAGGCCGGGGTGAAAGATTTGCAAAAAGTTCCGGGAATCAGTAAAAAAACGGCGGAAAAGATTTATAACTACTTCCATTTTTAAATTTATATCTTAAAATCAAAACAATGCTTAAACTATTATGAAGGATTAAAAAAGTGTACAGTTTGCCTAATCTTCTGACTATTTCAAGAATTGTGGTTATTCCCGTAATTTTCTTGTCTATTTATATCCATGCCGTCTGGTGGTCTGTTTTTGCCGCGGTTTTGTTTATCGTGGCCGCCATTACCGATTATTTTGACGGTTATCTGGCTCGGTCCCGCAATCAGACTTCCGTTTTCGGGCGGTTATTGGATCCGATTGCCGACAAGCTTTTGGTGATTTCCGCGCTGCTGATTATCGTGGCCAACCGCATGGTGGACGAACTCAGCTATATTCCGGTGGCAATCATTATGTGTCGCGAGGTTTTGGTTTCCGGTCTGCGCGAGTTTCTGGCCGAAGTTAAAGTGGGGATGCCGGTTACGCGTCTGGCCAAATGGAAGACGGGTTTTCAGATGACGGCGCTGTCCATGCTGCTGATGAGCCGGGTCGGCATTATTCACATCGGTGACAGCTATATTCCGGTATGGGGCGTGCTGGGTGAGATTTTGCTGTGGGTTGCCGGCGTGCTGACCTTTATGACCGGTTATGACTATTTTCAGAAAAGTCTGGATTATGTCCGCAGCGTTGAAAAAGGCAAACCTGCCGAAAAGGCCAAAAAAGCGGAGCCGAAAAAAGTTTCCGTCAAAAAGGCCGCATCCGGTAAGGAAAGTGTAAAGGAAGACAAAAAGGAATCCGCCGCCGGTGTAAAAACGGCGCAGAAAAAAACGGCACCGAAGAAAAAAGCGGTAGCCAAGAAAAAGACCGTTAAGAAGGCCGCTGTCAAGAAAGCCGCGGTAAAATAAGTGCGGACGGCCGATGGAACATACAAAAGCACATATTCTGGTTGTTGATGACGACACGAGACTGCGTTCGCTGTTGCAGCGTTTTCTTCGGGAGAACGGCTTTTATGTTTCAACGGCCTGCGACGCGTCTTCGGCGCGTGAACGGTTGAAAGACTATAAGTTTGATTTGCTGATTGTCGATATTATGATGCCCGGCGAAACCGGTTTGGAGTTTTTGTCCGGGTTGCGGCACGAAAATCAGGTGCCGGTGATTATGCTGACGGCAATGGGGGAAACTGCCGACCGGATTACGGGGTTGGAAGCCGGTGCGGACGATTATCTTCCCAAACCGTTTGAGCCTAAGGAGCTGGTATTGCGAATCCGAAATATTCTGAAACGGGCGCCGCAGGAGAAAAAAGATTCTGTCGGCGAGCTCAATTTGGGGTTGTGCCTTTATGATATGGCCAAAAAAGAACTGACCGACAAGCAAGGGCAGGTTATTCATATTACGCCGGTAGAACAGGCTTTGCTGAATGTGTTGGGGCAAAAGTCCGGCCAGGTGTTCTCTCGTGAGAAACTGGCGGAGATTTTAGGGGCCGGCCAAAGTCCGCGTTCAATAGACGTGCAAATAACCCGTTTAAGAAAAAAAATAGAGCAGGATTCAAAGAACCCGCGTTATTTGCAGACAGTCAGGGGGAAGGGGTATATGTTATTGCCCGCTTAATACAAGGAAGCTTGTTCCGTGGGTAACTAATACAGATTTCGCGGATATTTTGCTCGGCTATGTACCAATTAGTACGCGCCCTCGCAAAATTCCTAAAATCTTATTATTTACCACCCTGTCCAAGCTTCTTTGAGGGGCGTACCGGACAAGGAAGCTTGTTCAGCAGACAGCTGATGTGTAACAAGCGGATATTCTTATTATTTTTTGTTGTTTGAGGAGAAGTAAATGCGAATAAAATTTCCATCCAAAGTGGATAATGTTTTGCGGTTTTTAAAGCTGAAGCTTTTGCCGAAAACATTGTTTTTCAGAACAATGCTTTTGATTTTTATTCCGCTGATTGTGGTTCAGGTCGTTTCGATTGTGGCCTTTTTTGACGGAAGCTGGGGGCGGGTTGGAAAACGGCTTTCTTCCAATCTGACGTCGGATATGTCCTTTATTATGGAGTTGACGGCAGCTTCGCCGAAAAATCTGAAAAACATTAAGGAACTGGCCAAAAAGAATTTTGATTTTGAGTATAGCTTTTACAATAATACTCAAAAGCACAATGTTATTAACAAAGCCAGCCGCAATAACAAACTGGTTACGGGATTTTTGGAAGATTCCTTGCGCAGCAAGTTTCCCGATGCGGTAACCAGCATTTATATGGGACAGGGTGATAAGGATCTGATGGTTTTTATTGACCGTCCGAGCGGTTTGTATCAGTTTACGACCTCGTCCAAAAACATTTTCAGTTCCTCTATTTTCGGCTTTGTCCTGTGGATGATCGGAACTTCCATTTTACTGTTTCTGGTTGCGGTTCTGTTTCTGCGGATTCAGGTTCGTTCCATTGCGGAATTGGCGCAGGTTGCCGAAGACTTCGGTAAAGGTATTGATAACAAGGAGTTCAAACCCTATGGTTCTTCCGAGGTCAGGAAAGCTGCGATTGCGTTTATCAAGATGAAAGAACGCATCAACAGGCAGATCAGCGAGAGGACGCAGATGCTGGCCGGGGTTTCTCATGATTTGCGTACGCCGTTGACCCGGATGAAGCTGCAGAGCGCCATGATGCCCGAGGGGCAGGATAAGAAAGACTTTTTGAATGACATTGACGAAATGGAGAAGATGCTCGACGGCTATCTGGCTTTTGTCAGCGGTGAGGGCAGCGAGAAGGCAACTTTTGTCGATATGAACGAGATGATTTTGAGCATTATCAATAAGTTTCGCAATACGCAGGCCATGATCCGTTACTCCACCAATGATCAGGTCAGCGCGATTCAGGGACGCGAGCAGGCTTTGAAGCGGGCTTTGACCAATATTATTTCCAATGCGTTCCGCTACGGCAAGACGATTGCGGTTAAGCTTGAAAGCAACAATAACAAGCTGGAAGTGACGATTGACGATGACGGTCCCGGTATTCCGGTTGATAAGCGGGAAGAGGTTTTCAAGGCGTTTTACCGCTTGGAAGAATCCCGCAACAAAGAAACCGGCGGGGTCGGTTTGGGTTTGTCGATTGCCAAAGACGTGATTACGTCTCACGGCGGCCGCATAGAACTTTTGGACAGTCCGATGGGCGGTTTGAGAGTTCTGGTATCCATTCCCTTATAAGACGCCTTTACGAAAGTTCTTAGGTTTTTACAGAATCTGAGATTGGGTAAATTAATCCAAATTTTGTTCAGGCGGCCGGAAAACTCAAAGAAAAACGGCTTTAAGCTTAGGCTTAAAGCCGTTTTTCCATCTGTTAAAATGATTTTAAGATTCTATATGTTATCAATAGGCTAAGTGAAACAATTTGTTTTGAGGGAAAATATGGCTGAAAATGATATTAGACCGCAATCCGACGCATTGACCGGTGTTTCTGCGGACGAACAGAATGTGGAATATGAATATGTCGAACTGGAAGAAGGTCAGGAACTTCCCGACGGGTATGAGTATGAATACGAATATGTCGAAGTTCCGGCCGATGACGGCGAGGGGCCTTCAGAGCTTGATGTTTTGGGTGCGCACCGTACGGACGCCGCGACAGAGGCTGCTGCGGCGCCTCGGGTCTTGAGTGCATCCGAAGAAAATGAACGCGCCGGTGAAGACGTACCGACGTTCAACCGGTCGGTTGCGCCTGCAGTCCGTTCGGATGAGCCGGAAATGAAGTTTATGAACGAAGACTTTGTCGCGGGAGACGCTTCTGCAAACGAGTATCGGGAGTTTGTTTCTCCGGCTTCTTCGCCGCTTTTGGAGGCAGAACAGGGACGGCCGAAAGATAAGGCGTTGTCTGATTATATTTTTGCCGATGATGAAGATGAAGAAACAGAAGAGGCCGAAACTGTTCAGACAACGGAAGCTGCCGCCGAGGTTGAGCCTTTTTCTGCCGATAAGACGGCGGCTTCGGAAGATATGTCGATTGAAGCCGCGACAGGAGAAATGAGCATTGATGAAATGCTGGGCGAGGTTCATGAACCGCAAATTGATGTTTCGGTTCTGGATGACAATTTCGGCTTGGAACCGACGGCAGGTGAGGCGGAACCGTCCGTTATTGAAAATGCCGCGACGGAAATTGCCGGTGCCGCCGAAGAAATACCGGAAACGACGATTACAGAGGAAGCTGCGTCGGCAGAAGAACCGCGGACCGAGGCGATTCCGCAGCAGGAGGAAGGTGAAGTCCGTTATCAGAATCAAGATATAACGGACGGAGCGGAAACGGAAAACTGGTTCCAAAAAAATGAATTGGACGGAGCCTATGATCCGGCTGACGTTCATGTGGAATATCTGGGTGAAAATTTTAATTCCGCAGAGGAAAGCGGCGGGGACGTAGAAGCATATCTGGAGCCGGGAGCGGTGGTTTCTCCGGCCGAAGCGGCGGTTTCCGAAGCGGATGTTTTGACCGTGTCCGAAGAGGTTGAAAACGAAACTTTGCCGGAAACTCTGGTCGAGGAGGTTTCCGATACCGTGCCGGCAGATTCATATTCCGCGGCCGAACCGGTTGAAGATGTTGTCGATTTGGGCGAAGATGTTGAATATGCGGAACCGACCGAAATTATTGAAGATTTCGGCGAAAACGGAATTTATGAACCGCGAATCAACGAAACGGTTGAAGAGGTTGCTGCGGAATCGCAGGCCGTTTTGCCGGAGGAAACGGCGGCAGGCGCTTTGGAAGAAAATGTGCCCGTGTCTGCGAAGGTTGAGGAGAGCGTTGCGGAAAACGCGAATGTTGACGTTGTCATTCCGGAGCCGGCGGCAGAATCGGAAGATGCTGTTTCGGAGACTCTTTCGGCGGAGAAAATTGAAGATGCGGAAGCTGTAATTGCGGCCCGAGCGGCCGTCGAAAGCGATGATGTTATTCGCAGCGAGACGGCGGAACGCCTGATTCCGGTTGAAGATTTTGCTGAAATTTCGGTTGCCGACTGTTCGGCCGCCGAATATGAACAGGCCGGCAGCGAAGGAAAGACAGTGACCAAAAATGACGGTGTTCAATCTTTTCGCGGGACAATTGAACAATCGAGCCTTGTTTTAAGCGAAATAGATTTTGCAAATAATGAACTCAGCGCCTGGAATCTGATATTGTTCAGCCGTGAGCTTATGCCGCTGACATCTAAAGTCAGCGAAGTGGATATGCCGCTCGGCAACGGTATCAGCCGTTTTGTCACGCTTGTCAGAAACGGCCGGCAGAAAGCGGAGTTCTTTAACGAGGAAACGTTGCGGATTATTAATGCGACCGAGGCCTGCGTGGCGGTTGAAGGCCGTTTTGTCTGCGGAGATCTGGGAACTAATTCCGGTGTGATTATTGATGATTATAAAACCATTCCGCTGGCTGATTTTGCCGGAAAGAAAGTGAGCTTTGCCAAACCTTCTTCGGGACTGTTGGCTGGTCCGAAAGGCAGTCTGCTGTATTTCTTCAACGTGAAGCAGATTTTGTTGCCCGATGCGGAAACTGCGAAAATTGATGCCGAGAAACTGCAATATAAGATTTCCAAATGGTACAGCGGTTCTCTGAATGACAAATATTTTGAATTTGACGCCAATTCCGCATCGGCCGAATTTACCGGAAACGACGAGGTTAAAGCAATTCATGTAAACGTCAACAATTCGTCTTACGGTTGGAATGTGGCTTTTGACAACGGATTGTCGATGAATCTTCGTGATTTGCGCGAGTTTCAGACCCGTTTCGGCAAAATGCCTTCACCTAACGGCGTTATTACTTATGGCGAGAAAAAGCTGACTTTTTCCAATGTGGAAAGAATCGTAGTGTATGAAAGCGCGCAATATTTCTTCTATTCTTAGGCTTTTCTATGGACGGCTAATACAGAAACTGCAGATAAAATGCTCGGTTTCGTACGTTTGGGTACGCGCCCTCGTATTTTTCTTTGTTTCTTATTATCCGTCACATATAAAAGCCTAAGAAAGGTTCGGGATGGACGGCTAATACAGAAACTGCAGATAAAATGCTCGGTTTCGTACGTTTGGGTACGCGCCCTCGTATTTTTCTTTGTTTCTTATTATCCGCCACATATAAAAGCCTAAGAAAGGTTCGGAATGAACGGCTGATACAGAAACTGCAGATAAAATGCTCGGTTAAAAAAAAAGACGCTTTTAAGCGTCTTTTTTTTCGGTTATTTCTTGGGCAACGGGAATATCTTAACACTTTCTTCCGCGCCTTGGGCCGTTTCGGCAACCGTAACGTCCAGGTCGAGCTGTTCGTAATTTGCCGCTTTCTTTTTGGCGGCGTTTTTAGGCGCCAGCAGGTTCGGGCTCAGCGGATAAGCGTCCTTAGGCAGGCGCAGCAGCATATATCCGGTGCCGCCGCCGTAAGCCGGACCGGAAAGACCGATGGAATAATAGCCGCCGATGAAACCGTAGTCCAAATCAATGTAATCGATGACAAAGACGGTTTTGATGCTGGTTGTGCCGATAGAGGTCATTTTGCAGTTGTAGCCGCTGTCTTCCAGCAGAATATGGTTGATGTTGCGAACGTAGAGCAATGACTGCGAAGGCGTGCAGTCCGGGGTCTGCCCGTTGTATGTGACGTTATAATTAAGCAACAGGTTGAGGGTGTTGGTTCCTTTTTTGATGATGACGTCCGAAATTTTTACCGAATCTATGTAAAGGTAAGCCGGCGTGATTCCGACTTTAATCGGCAGAGTGATGTAATTTTCCAGACAGGTTTTGGAAGACGGGTTGGCCTGGCAGACCAGTGCTTTGTTATGATTGTTGTTTTCCAGCAGGTGCAGCAGACTGTTGTATATGTATTCGCTCGACATGGACAATTTGGCCGGCGCACATTGTTTGCTGCGGCAGACGACGACGGAGCTGGCTGAACGCAGCGGCGTGTTCTCAACATTTTCGGTTTTACGGGTCGCTTCCGGATTCATGAAGTCATTGAGGCTCATATAACGCATCTGGCAGCCGGACAGCATAATCAGAGACAAGGCGAAAAATGTATGTTTGTATAATTTGTTAAGCACGATCCAAACCCTATAATTTAAAAACATATCGGTATATTAAGTCAAAGATTGGCAAACAACAAAGGGTTTTTTACGGTTATTAAACATATTTTTGAAAACGGGCGCCGTCGTTGCATTTTATGTTTTTTCTGCTAAGCTGAACGACGGCGGAACTGACGATGACGGGAAAGATGAAGATATTTTTGGTTGTTTGGTTTGTGGCCGCGGGAATTGCAAATGCCGCCGCGGCTTCTGAAATTAAGGTCTTGGACGGTGACAGCATTGTCGCGGGGCGGCGGGAAATCCGCCTTTCGGGCATTGACGCGCCGGAATATTTTCAGACCTGTTATGATGCCGGCGGCAAAGAATATGCGTGCGGGAAAAAAGCGCGTAAGGCGCTGGAAAAGCTGGTCGGCAGTGATCTGTCGTGCAGACGGGCGGCGCGGGACAAATACGGCCGCGAGGTTTCGGTCTGCTTCAGCCGCGGCGTAAATATTAACAAAAAAATGGTTGAAATCGGCTGGGCGGTGGCGTATAAACGCTATACAGACGAATATAACGATGCCGAAAAGCTGGCCAAGAAGAACAAACGCGGAATCTGGCAGGGGCGGTTTATGAAGCCCGAACTGTACCGGATTTTGAACAAGAAGCCCTAGAAAATGTTTTTTATGGGGAATTTGTTAATTTTTTCTATAGATTCTTATTGACAGCAGAAAAAACTTATGTATATTGCAAGCAACGTTTTATGTTTAAAATAATGAAAATTTAGGTGGATAAAAATGTACGCAGTAATTAAAACAGGCGGAAAACAATATAAAGTAACATCTGGTGATGTTGTTAAAATTGAAAAAATCGCCGGAGAAGAAGGTAGTGAAGTCGTATTCAACGAAGTTTTGGCCTGCGGTGAAACCGTCGGCACTCCGCTGGTTGCGGGCGCTTCGGTCAAGGCTACCATTTTGAAACAAGCTAGAGACGCTAAGGTTATTGTTTTCAAAAAGAAAAGAAGACAAAACTATCGTCGCAAAAACGGCCACAGACAGAGCATCACATTGGTAAAAATTACCGATGTCTGCGGCAAATAGTCAGAGATTTAAGGAGAATTTGTTATGGCACATAAGAAGTCAGGCGGTAGTTCCAACAACGGACGCGACTCAGAGGGACGTCGTTTGGGCGTTAAGAAATTCGGCGGTGAAGCCGTAATTCCGGGAAACATCATCATCCGTCAGCGCGGCACGGTTTATCATCCGGGCAACAATGTTGCTATGGGTAAAGACCATACTATTTTTGCCGTTGCCGAAGGCAAAGTCGAGTTTTCCAAAAAAGCCGGCGACAGAACCGTTGTTTCCGTAGTTACCGAATAAGTTTCGGAAAACAGACAATTTTGGCGGAGGGGGTATTAAATCCCCCTTTCGTTTATTATATAAGGCAATATTTGCAATTTTGACAAAGTTAAAATCATGAAGTTTTTGGATCAGGCTAAAATCTTTGTAAAATCGGGAGACGGCGGCGCCGGCTGCGTTTCGTTTCGCCGTGAGAAATATATTGAATTCGGCGGTCCGAACGGCGGCGACGGCGGAAAAGGCGGCAGCGTTTATTTCGAGGCCGTTGAAAACCTGAACACGCTGATTGATTTTCGTTATCAGCAACATTTTAAGGCCCACAAAGGATATAACGGCAGCGGTTCTGATAAAACCGGTCCGAAAGGCGACGACATTGTTATCAAGGTTCCGGTCGGAACCGAGATTGTGGCCGAAGACGGCGAGACGGTTATTGTGGATATGATCAAGCCGGGGCAGACTTTTATGATTGCCAAAGGCGGCGACGGCGGCCGCGGCAATGCTCAGTTTAAGTCTTCGACCAATCAGGCACCGCGTTATGCCGAGCCGGGCTGGCCCGGAGAAGAAAAATGGGTCTGGCTGCGGTTGAAGGTCATTGCCGATGTGGGACTGCTCGGTCTGCCCAATGCCGGAAAATCGACTTTTCTTTCGGTGGTGACGTCTGCCCGGCCGAAAATTGCCGATTATCCATTTACGACTTTGCATCCGAATCTGGGCGTGGCCTGGGTTGACGGTTATGAAATGGTGATTGCCGATATTCCGGGATTGATCGAAGGTGCGCATGAAGGCACAGGTTTGGGCGATCGCTTTTTGAAGCATGTTGAGCGCTGCGCCGCGTTTTTGCATCTGATTGACGGCACGGCCGAAGACGTGGTTGCGGCTTATAAGGTTATTCGCAACGAACTGGAACTTTATGATCAAAAGCTGACGGCAAAGCCGGAGGTTGTTGCCATCAACAAATGTGACGCGCTCGGCGAAAAAGACATTAAGAAAAAAATTGCGGCGCTGGAAAAGGCCTGCGGCAAAAAGGTTTATGCCATTTCGGCCGTTGCAAAACAGGGACTTTTTGATTGCCTGCTGGATTTAAATAAGTATATTACAAGGGACCGCCTGAAAAAAGGTAGTGATGACGAACGGGAAAAGGAAGAGGTTCGGACTTCCTGGTCTCCGCTTTAGAATTGAGGAGTTGAATAATTTGATTAAAAAAACTGCAAAAGACAATATCACCGACGATGCGGCCGAAATCTTGAAAATCGTGGTTGACACGTTGGATGAAGGCAAGGCCGAGGATTTGGTCGTTATTGATTTACAGGGCAAGTCTTCAATAGCCAATCAAATGGTGATTGCCAGCGGAACTTCACAACGCCATGTGGCTTCTCTGGCTGAGAAAGTGCAGGAAAAGCTGAAAGCTGCCGGTTATGTTTCAATGTCGGAAGGCGAGGAAAAGGCCGATTGGATATTGATTGACGCTTTTGACGTCATTGTTCATATTTTTAAGCCTGAGGTTCGCGAGTTTTACAATCTTGAAAAGATGTGGAGCGCTATCGGTACTTTGCGTCAGGTTAACAATGCATAGAAAATAAGGCTCTCTTGCGAGAGCTTTTTTTCTGGATTTCAGAGTTGGGTCAATGAAAGTTACAATAATAGCCATCGGCAAATGCCGGAAAAACTCTCCCGAAGCGATGATTATTGCCGAATATGTCAAACGTTCGGGCTGGGATGTTGTCATCAAGGAAAAAGACAATTCGAATCAGGAAGACGAAGCACGCTTTTTGCAGGCTTCTGTTCCGTCCGGAGCCAAAGTTGTGGTTTTGGACGAACGCGGTGAGAATATGAAAAGCGTTGAGCTGGCTCATAAGGTGGAAAACTGGATGTTGGGCGGAACATCCGAAATTTGCTTTTTAATCGGCGGCGCCGATGGGCATTTGTCCTCTACCCGGGATAAGGCGGATCTGCTTCTTTCCTTCGGTCGTCTGACCCTTCCGCATATGTTGATGCGTGCCGTTCTGGCCGAGCAGATTTATCGAATCCAGACGATTATAGCGCATCATCCGTATCATCGTGAGTAAAAAATGCGTATAGCGGACGATTAGGGCGTTGCCATGCGGTATTTTCCGCTGCGAATCGTATAAAAAACCGAAAATTTAAAACTTCCGGTCTATTTAAGAAATTAAAATCGGGTTTATCTGTATTTGTATCAGCTTTAAGCTGGTTTAAGCTTTTCAATGATGAATATTTTATGGTTTTTTTATGTTATTTGAGGGGCGATGAATTTTTGTTATTGAAAAATTAAATTTTATTGCTTAAGTTAAAGCTGTATTAGTTGTTTAACAATTAAGAAAATTAAACCCATATGGAGAATAATAAAATGAAAAAACTTTTAAGTTTGTTCTGTGCAATTGTTGCATTGTCCGGCTGTTCCGCTCTCGGTTTTGACGGTGGTCTGTTCGGCGGCAGCGAATGTGATTCCAGAGAAGCCCGTGACTTTATGGCTAATGCCGAAGACAGAGTTTTCTTTGCTTTCGACAGCTCTTCTATTTCTGACAACGCCGCTGAAGTTTTGGACGGTCAGGCTAAATGGCTGAAAGACCACAAGAGAGTTAACGTCATCGTTCAAGGTTACTGCGATGAAAGAGGTACCAGAGAATACAACTTGGCTTTGGGTGAACGCCGTGCCAACGCTGTAAAACAGTACCTGATTTCTCAGGGCGTTGCTGCTGACAGAATTTCTACGATTTCTTACGGTAAAGAAAGACCGGCCGTTCTCGGTAACAACGAAGCTGCCTGGGCTCAGAACCGTCGTGCTGTAACTGTAATCAAGGCTTCTTCCGCCAACTAATTACAGTCTGTCAGGATTGAGAAAACGTATCCTTATTTGGGATACGTTTTTTTTATTGTTGTGATTATGGCGAAATTGTTTTAGTTTAAATTAAAATTGTTGTTTATAGCAGAGGTTTGATATGAAAATTTTAAAAGTTTTTGCTCTTATGTCCGGTATTGCGGTATTTTCGGTTCCTGCTTATGCGCAGCAGTTCGGCGTTTTGGAGGCGGAAGTCGAAGCTTTGAAAGAAGATGTCCGAGCGTTGCAGCGTGACGCCTATCGTACCAAAAACGACAATGCGCTGGCGCCGTCTTCTCCGGCGGATATGGCGCTCCGGATGGGGGAGTTTGACGAAAACCTCAGAACGATAAACGGCAAGCTTGATGAAATGTCTTATAAAATCAAGACATTGGATGAGCGGCTGACCATGATTAACCGTGACATAGACATCAGAATCAAAATGCTTGAGGGGGCGCCCATCAGCGGCGGAAGCGGCAGCGGCGTTCAAGCGCCGAAAGAAAAGTTTAAGGCTCCGGTCGCTAATGGTGCGCCGAAATCAATTTTGGGCGATACGATCGTTTCAGATGATGATTTGCCGGAAATGCAGTCCAAGTCCGCCGGACAGATTTATCAGGAAGGTCTGGACGCGCTGAAATCAAACAATTATACGGTGGCGGAAAGCCGTTTTGATTCCGTGCTGCGTCGTTTTCCCCAAGACAAACTAGCCGGGAATGCGCAATATTGGCTCGGCGAAGTCTACTATGGGCAGAAGGAATATGTTAAAGCGGCCAAGGCTTTTGCCGACGGCTACAAAAAATATAAAAACGGCTCCAAAGGCCCTGACAGCCTTTTGAAACTTGGAATGACCATGAAAGAGATGGATAAAAAGCCAGAGGCCTGTGCGGCATTTACCAGTATGGAAACGGAATTTCCCAAAGCAGAGGAAAGGGTGAAAGTTAAGGCGGCGGCTGAGGCAAAGGCGCTTTCCTGCAAATAAAAATATCATCTGCCGCGTCAGATGACATTTTGTTGAAAGGGACGGGTATTTAATACAGAATTTGCAGGTGAAAATAATTGATGTGAAAGCCGATGTTTTCAGAGTTCTTACAAAAATATAACATAGGTGAAAAGAAGCTGGCGGTCGGGGTGTCCGGCGGTGCGGATTCATTAGCGCTGGTGCTGATGATGAATGAGGAGTTGTCTCCGTTGGGAATCCGTATCGTCGCGCTGACCGTAGATCATGGTTTGCGCGCCGAATCTGCCAGAGAGGCGTCTTATGTTGCGGCCGTGATGGCGGAGAACGGCATAGAACATCATATTCTGCGCTGGGAGGGGCCGAAGCCGGTCAACGGTGTGGAAGAAGCTGCCAGACAGGCACGCTACGGTTTGTTGGGACAATATTGCGCCGAAAATGGGATCGGGACGCTGGCGGTTGCGCACCATTTGCAGGATCAGGCCGAAACTTTTTTAATGCGTTTGCAGCGCGGCAGCGGTCTGGACGGTTTGTGCGGAATGGCGCCGGTCAGTCATCGCGGCAGTTTAAGAATTATCCGGCCGCTGTTGGAAACGGCGTCGGAGTTTTTGAAAGATTATCTGCGTCAAAAGCAGGTTGTATGGGTGGAAGATCCGTCAAACCAAAGTGACGATTATCTTCGGGTGCGGGTGCGGAAATTTATGCCTTTGCTGTCTGAACGGCTCGGAATTGATGCGGCGCGGATTGTTTCTACCATGCAAACGCTTTCTTTCAGCCGCGACTGTCTGAATCGGCAGGCCGCAAAGTTTGTCGAGAATCATGTCCGTAAATGGAACGGCGCCGGTTTTTGTTTTTCCCGCCGGGCTTTTGAACAACTTCCGACAGAAATTGCCTTTCGGGTTCTGGGCAGTCTGATTAAAGAGACCGGCGGCCGGGAATATGCACCGGAGGGGCGCGAGATAATGCGTTTACAAGGACTGCTGAGCGGTGAGAAATTCAAAGGCTGTACACTCGGAGACTGTGAAATTTTTCTTTTTCGGGAGAAAATCTGGGGCGTTCCCGAGTTGAAGAGTAAACGGGTTTTAACCAAAAAAGAGTGGGACGTTTTTTGCGAATTCAATGCCGCGTACAAAAAAATCAGGTTACCTTACAAATTGCGATTGTCTTTGTACAAATTAAACCCTATATATAGATAAGTTGTATTACAGAAATAAGGAATTACGATGAAATCAGGAAAGAGTATTATTGTCTGGCTGGTGGCAATTGTGCTGCTGTCTTCGGTTATGAATATGTTTAACGGCGGAGCAACCAGAACCAACCATGAAAAACTGGCTTTTTCGGACTTTATGAATGATGTCGAGAGCAAAAAAATTGCCAGTGTGACGATTGCCGGTTCGGATATCTCCGGCAATTATACGGACGGGCGCAAGTTTGTTACCTATGCGCCGTTTGATCCGTCGATGGTTGAAACAATCCGCGCCAGCGGCGCAAAAGTCGTGGCTCAGCCAGAAGACACTTCGGCCAATACGTTTTGGGGCGTTTTGATTTCTTGGTTTCCGATGATTTTGCTTATCGGCGTATGGATTTTCTTTATGCGTCAGGCCAATTCCGGCAATAACAAGGCGATGAGTTTCGGGAAATCCCGGGCTCGTCTGATTGAAAATACCAAAAAAGTGACGTTTGCCGACGTGGCCGGTTGTGACGAATCCAAGCAGGAATTGGAAGAGGTGATAGACTTTTTGAAAGATCCTTCCAAATTCCAGCGTCTGGGCGGCAAAATTCCGAAAGGCGTGCTGCTGGTCGGCCCTCCGGGAACCGGTAAGACCCTGCTGGCCAAG